>NZ_JBQEPU010000011.1:0-180232 GCF_052045835.1 Paraburkholderia sp. 22099
CCGTCGGCATCTGCATCGCCGGCAGAAGGAACCTCACGTGATTCGCAATCTGTTCAAGGAAAAGCATGTTCGTTACGCCGCCTGAGAACATAAGGCAATATTTGATGCACCCATCAGTAACCCTTCTGCTGCAGTTTCGCGACGACGCCGTTCCAGCTCGAGCCGTCGACGAAAGCGCCGTGCACCAGCACCACATTGCGCACGGGGCCGGTCATCGGCGCGGCGGGCGGCGTTGGGACTGTGGCGAAAGGCGTGGCGGGCGGCGCGGTTGGCGCGTCGGTCGCCGCCGGTGCAGATGCTGCGGTGGGCGCCGCTTGATCCGGAACTGGCGTGCCCGGCTCGCTGGCCGGCCTGGCCTCGGGTGCCATGATGAGTGACGCCGCAGGCGCCGTGCTCTGCGCGAGCGCACCCGCCCCAGCGAAACACAGACACAAAGCAGCGGCGCGGAGCAGGCGTTTGGGCGACATGTTGAATCTCCGAAGGCTGAAACCTCGACTAGCGCAACATACCGAAGCGGCTCGCGGTGTCAATCAATATCGTTGCACGTCAGTAAGGTGCGGAACCGGGCGCGGGTTGCTCCCAGTATTTAGGCCCTTTCGGTCACGGTAAAATTTTTGGTTCTGCCGGGACGGACCACGAGTCTGTCCGGGTGATCGAAATCCATACACTGGGGCGCAATTTGAATAGTGCACAACCGCAAGACGGCCTGAAGCGCGGGCTCAAGAATCGCCACATCCAGTTGATCGCGCTGGGTGGCGCGATCGGCACCGGCCTGTTTCTCGGCTCGGCCAGCGTGCTTCAGGCAGCCGGCCCGTCGATGATTCTCGGCTATGCGATCGGCGGCGTCATCGCCTTCATGATCATGCGGCAGTTGGGCGAGATGGTCGCGCAAGAACCGGTTGCCGGTTCGTTCAGCCACTTCGCGTACAAGTACTGGGGCGACTTTCCCGGCTTTCTGTCCGGCTGGAACTACTGGGTGCTGTACGTGCTCGTGAGCATGGCCGAGCTGACCGCGGTCGGCACCTACGTCCATTACTGGTGGCCCGGTGTGCCGACGTGGGTGTCGGCGCTGGTGTGCTTCGCGCTGATCAACGCGATCAATCTCGCCAACGTCAAAGCCTACGGCGAAACCGAGTTCTGGTTTTCGATCGTCAAGGTCGTGGCGGTGATCGGCATGATCGCGTTCGGCGGCTATCTGCTCATCAGCGGACGCGGCGGCCCGCAAGCCTCGCTCGCCAATCTCTGGAGCCACGGCGGCTTTTTCCCGCACGGGTTTCAAGGCCTCTTCATGATGCTGGCCGTCATCATGTTCTCGTTCGGCGGGCTCGAACTGATCGGCATCACGGCGGCCGAAGCCGCCGATCCGCAGAAGAGCATTCCGAAGGCCGTGAATCAGGTGATCTACCGGATTCTGATTTTCTACATCTGCTCGCTGACAGTGCTGCTCTCGCTATATCCGTGGAACCAGGTCGCGGCCGGCGGCAGCCCGTTCGTCATGATCTTCTCGCAGATCGGCTCGACACTGACCGCGAACGTCCTCAACGTCGTCGTGTTGACGGCGGCGCTGTCCGTGTACAACAGCGGCGTGTATGCGAATAGCCGCATGCTCTACGGTCTCGCGGAGCAGGGCAACGCGCCGCGTGTGCTCATGAAGGTCGACCGGCGCGGCGTGCCGTATATGGCGATCGGTTTGTCGGCGCTCGCCACGTTCACCTGCGTGATCCTCAACTATCTGATTCCCGCCGAAGCGCTCGGCCTGCTGATGGCGCTGGTGGTGGCCGCACTGGTGCTGAACTGGGCGTTGATCAGCCTGACGCATCTGAAGTCGCGCAAGGCGATGATGGCGGCGGGCGAGACGCTCGTCTTCAAGTCGTTCTGGTTTCCGGTCAGCAACTGGATCTGCCTCGCCTTCATGGCGATGATCCTCGTGATTCTGGCGATGACGCCGGGCCTGTCGGCCGCGGTGTGGCTCGTGCCCGCGTGGCTGGTCGTGATGTGGGGCGGCTATGTGTTCAAGCGCCGGCGCGCGGCGATGCTTGTCGGCGCGCGAATGGCCGAGCGATAAAGCTCGCGGCGGTGGGGGCGGCGAGTATTGCGCTGTGACGTCGGCGCAGGCGTCGCGCGATTCAGAGCCGCTCCACGCATGCCGCTGAAACGGCTGCGGGAGCGGTTTTTATTTGCGCGCTGACATAGCGGATTCGGAGGGCGCGCCGCTTTGAATTTGCACGATGGCTTGCCGCCTCCGCGTGGAACGGAGCCGATCCGCGAACGACCGGCGCGACGCGCAGCCGGCGCTCACGCGAACGCCGGCTCGCGCGCGCGGCGCGGCGCTGCCTGGGGTTCGCTCCCGGCTTCCTCGCCGACGTCGCGCGTGTCGAGCCGGAAGGCCGCGGCCGTGTGCTGCAGATGCAGCGCCTGCTCCTTCAGCGACTGCGCCGCGGCCGCCGCTTCTTCGACGAGCGCCGCGTTCTGCATGGGTCATGCTGTCCATCTGCGTGACCGCGAGATTGACCTGATCGATGCCCGCGCTCTGCTCGGCCGCCGCCGCCGCGATCTCCTGCACAACGCCGGTCACGCGCAGGATCGCGTCTCGCGCGTCGTCGATCGTCGAGCCGGTGCTTTCGACCAGCGTCGCGCCGCTGCCGACGCGTTCCACCGCATGGCTGATCAGCTCGCGGATTTCCTTCGCCGCGGTCGCGCTGCGTTGCGCGAGACTGCGCACCTCGCTCGCGACGACCGCGAATCCACGGCCCTGCTCGCCCGCGCGCGCCGCCTCGACGGCCGCGTTGAGCGCGAGGATATTGGTCTGGAATGCGATGCCTTCGATCGTCGCGATGATCTCGACCATGCGCCCCGATTCGCTCGAAATGTCCTTCATCGCGCCGACGGCCTCGGTGATCATGTCGCCGCCCCGGTTGGCGATGTGCGCCGCATTGGCCGCGAGATCGCTGGCGGTGCGCGCGTGCTCCGCGGTCTGCCGGACCATCGCGGTCATCTGTTCCATGCTCGAAGCCGTTTCCTGCAACGACGCCGCCTGGTTCTCCGTGCGCGCCGACAGGTCCGCGTTGCCGTTCGCGATTTCGTTCGCGCCGCACGCGACGTTGTCGGAGGCGCGCTTGATCTGGCGGATCGTGCCGGTGAGCGCGTCGCGCATGCGCTGCATCACGTGCAGCAGGCTCGACGTGTCGCCGCTGCGCGTGGCGATCGCAACGGTCAGGTCGCCGGACGCGATCGCCTCGGCGACCTCCGCCGCGTAGGCCGGATCGCCGCCGATCGTGCGGAGGATGCTGCGGTTCGTCACGGTGACGAGCGCCACCAGCAGCAGGGAGATCCCGACGAAGATCGCGCCCAGCATCCACAGCGAGCGCATGAAAGCGGCGTCGATGTCGTCGACGTAGGCGCCCGTCGCGATGATCCAGTCCCACGGCGCGTAGCGCAGCACGTAGCCGATCTTGGCGACCGCCTTCACCGGCGTCACGTTCGGGTGCGGAAACACGTAATCCACGAAGCCGCCTTCGGGCGCCTGCGCCACCGAGGCGAAGCTCACGTAATGGTGACGGCCGTCGGCATCGGCCGTTGCGGCGAGGTCGCGGCCTTCGAGCGCCGGCTTGATGGGGTGCATGACCATCCGCGGCTTCGAGTTGATCACGAGGAAATAGCCGTCCTCGCCATAGCGGATCTCGCGCAGCCGGGCGAGCGCCTGTTTTTGCGCGTCCGCTTCGGACATCGCTCCGCCTTGCGCCAGCGCCGCATATTCCTTGACGATACTCACGCCGACCTGCCCGACGTTCATGAGATCGTGCTTACGCTCCTCGATGCGGGTCTCGCGCGATTGCCAGGCGGCGAATACCGATACCGCCAGCAACGCAACGAGACTGATCAGCAGCGGCAGCCATAACTTCTGCGTAAAACGGAGCTTTCGCATCTGCGCCTTCTTCATCGAGGTTGGTGAAGTTCGCGCCGCGGCGCCACGCAATGCGGCACTCGAAACCAGCGCGGCCGATTTGCCGGCGGACTGACTGGCAAACGGTTCCTGTCCGCGTTATCGGCGCGGCGGGAATAAAGTTTCTAGAGTTAAACCCGCGGTGAGACTTCTTGCGGTTTCGAACGCTCGATTGGAAGCTGATTGCGATTGCCAAAGAACGCGTTGAGCATCGACGTGTGGCGGTGTGACAAGCTTGGGGAATTTTTCCGCGAATGGAGGGATTTCGCGGGATTGGGTACTGAAGGGTAGCGGGGATGCTAACGCTTGGATTTTGTTTGGTGCCCAGGGCCGGAATCGAACCGGCACGCCTTGCGGCGGGGGATTTTGAGTCCCCTGCGTCTACCAATTTCACCACCTGGGCAGATCTTGCAGCGCACGCGCTGGAACATGGCGCGCGGCGAAGACGCAGATTATGGCCGAAAATCCGGCGACGGGCAAGCCGGCCGCTTTGGGTTCGCGCGAAGCCTTCACGCAAGCGTTCCCGTTCAGGCTCGAACGTATCGGTGAAGCGGATGCCATACGCACGCAATTATGCAAAAGCCCGCACGGAATGCGATGGCACAATGCGGTTCTGCTTATGCATTGCGTGTTGTCGAGTGTCAGGAAAAATGCCGTGAAAGATGTGCCAAACACCGTTGCGAAGCGCGAATCCCCGTTCCATGTGGCGGGTCACGCCTGCCGACCCGATTGCGGCGCGTGCTGTATCGCGCCGTCGATTTCGAGTCCGATTCCGGGCATGCCGAACGGCAAGCCGGCGGGCGTGCGCTGCGTGCAACTCGGTGACGATTTGCGCTGCGCGATCTTCGGGCAGCCGGAGCGGCCGGCCTGCTGTTCGGGCCTGCAACCGCAGACCGAAATGTGTGGCGCGAACCGCGACGAAGCACTCGCGTGGCTAACCCGGCTCGAAACGCAAACTCAGCCGCAAGCGCAAGCGTCGGCACGCCGATAGCGCGAACGGCGCGCCGCAACCGATGTCAGAAAAAGCTTCCCCAAGGAGATTTCGCATGACCCGATCCGCTGCGCCGACCCGGCGCCGCTTCCTGCTCGCAGCGCTGACAGGCTGCGGCGCGCTTGGCATCACTGTGTCGCTGGCAGCCTGCGCCGCATCGATCTTTCCGTTCATCCCGTCGCACTACACGTTTTCGCAGCAGCAGGTGCAAGACGCGGTGCAGCGCAAGTTTCCGTATCAGCGCACGGTGTCGCAAGTGTTCGATGTCGTGCTGACGCATCCGGTGGTCGGCCTTCTGCCGGATGCGAACCGCGTCTCGGTGAAGCTCGACGCGCGCTTCGCGAGTCCGTTCATGCCGCAGCCGGTCGACGGCGTCTTCACGCTTTCCAGCGAACTCGCCTACGACGCCGCCAGCAAGTCGGTCGTGCTGAAGTCGCCGAACGTCGACAACGTCAGCGTGACCGGACAGGCGCAGGCCTACACGCAGCAGATCAACGCCGCGGCGGGACTGCTCGCCACACAGTTGCTGACCAATTATCCGATCTACACTTTCAAGCCCGAACAGCTGCAATTCGCCGGTGTGAATTACGAACCCGGTACAATCACCATCCTTACAAACGGCATACGTGTGCAAATCGTCGAGAAATGACGCAAGCGCGCGGTCGTCAGGGCCGCAGCGTCATCGTGCGGCCCTTGTTCCAACTATCTACATACAGCGATGAGGGGCACGGATGGACTGGCTATTGGCTTGCAAGGCGCTGATTCTGGGCGTCGTCGAAGGGTTGACGGAGTTCTTGCCGGTATCGAGCACCGGCCACTTGATCGTCGCGGGCAGTCTGCTCAATTTCACCGATGAACACGCGAAAACCTTCGATGTCGTGATCCAGCTCGGCGCGATTCTCGCCGTGTGCTGGGAGTTCCGCCGCCGCATCGTCAGTGTGGTGGTCGGCTTGCCGAGCCGACCCGATGCGCGCCGCTTCACGCTGAACGTGATCATCGCGACGATTCCGGCAATCGTGCTTGGTTTGCTGTTGGAAAAGTCCATCAAGGCCGCGCTGTTTTCGCCGGTGCCGGTCGCGTTCGCGCTGGTGGCGGGCGGGGTGGTGATCCTGTGGGCCGAAGCACGCCAGCGCGCGCAAGGCGAGAGGGCGGCGCGCGTGCAGAGCGTGGACGATCTGACCGCGCTGGATGCGCTGAAAGTGGGCCTGGCTCAATGTTTCGCGCTGATTCCAGGCACTTCGCGCTCGGGCTCGACGATCATCGGCGGAATGCTGTTTGGGCTCGACCGGCGGGTCGCCACGGAGTTCTCGTTCTTCCTCGCGATTCCGATCATGTTCGGCGCGACCGGTTACGAGCTCCACAAAGGCTGGCAACTGCTGTCCGCGGATGTGCTCGGCACCTTGGCGATCGGTTTCGTGGCGGCCTTCATCAGCGCGTTCGCCTGCGTGCGCTGGCTGTTGCGCTATGTCGCCGCGCACGATTTCACCGCTTTCGCGTGGTATCGGATCGGCTTCGGGCTGTTGATCCTGCTGGTCGGCTATAGCGGCGCGTTGAGCTGGACCAGTTGAGTTTGTCTTGACCCCGTTGCCATGAGTGCCATGAGTGCCATGAAAAAAGGTCCGCGTTTGCGGACCTTTTTCGTTGCAGCTTGCGAGGCGCGATCAGCGATCAGAGCGCGCCGCGTTTGCGGAACACCAGATCCCAGACGCCGTGTCCGAGCCGCAGCCCGCGGCGTTCGAACTTCGTCACGGGACGATACTCGGGGCGCGGCGCGTAGCCGTCGGCGGTGTTCTCGAGCGCGGGCTCCGCGCTTAGCACTTCCAGCATCTGTTCGGCGTAGTTTTGCCAGTCGGTCGCGCAATGCAGATACGCGCCAGGCTTCAGGCGCGAAACCAGCAAGGCGACGAATTTCGGCTGGATCAGCCGGCGCTTGTGATGACGCGCCTTGTGCCACGGATCGGGAAAGAAGATATGCGCGCCGTCGAGGCTGTCCGGCGCGATCATCTGTTCGAGCACTTCGACCGCGTCGTGCTGAATGATGCGGATGTTCGACAACTGCTGCTCGCCCATCAGCTTGAGCAACGCGCCGACGCCTGGCTCATGCACCTCGACGCCGAGGAAGTCGTCGTCGGGACGGTGCGAGGCGATTTCCGCGGTGGTCGCGCCCATTCCGAAGCCGATTTCCAGCACACGCGGTGCTTCACGGCCGAACACGCTGTTCCAGTCGGGTTGCTGCGGGGCGAAGGGCACCACGAAACGCGGACCGAATTCATCCATCGCGCGGCGCTGGCCGGTCGAGACGCGGCCGGCGCGCGTGACAAAGCTGCGGATACGGCGCCGGTGCGGGGCTTCCTGTTGCAGCGTGTCGCCGGCGGATTGGCCATCGGTTTCGCTCGCGGGCGTCGTGAGTTCGTCGGGCAAGCCGGCGTCGTTTGGATCGTGGATCATTGTCGAGACTGCTACAAGGTGAGGACTTCGCGCCGCCACTACAAAAAAGCCGCCTTCATCGAGGCGGCTCGTGCTGGATTCCGCTAGAGGCTCGAGGCTTAGCAGGAAGGTGGAGCGGGCGTTGCAAGTGCGCGTAAGGTAGCACAACCCAAAAGGCGGCGTCCAGACGAGGGCGCTTGCGGCTGCGTTCGGCATCGCCGGCATGATGACGTTTTGGTCACCGTCATGGCCATCCGTAAGTGGGATCGCGCAATCCGAGGTCTTCGGCACGCGGGCTTTATCAGTTATTGCCGGCGCAATATGCGTTGAATCCCGAGGGAGAAAAATCGTTTGGGAATGCGGTGGAAGAATGCCGCGGCGGCATTCGCTATGTTCTCGGCCGCTATCGCAATGCCGCGTTTGCTCGCCGGTTATGGCAAGCGAATCAGTGGGTTTGAGATGCGTGAAAAACGCTGATTGTTTTTGAGTGACAAGCGCAAGAGGATGCGACATGCGGGACATGCAGATTCTTTCGCGTGGCCGCCTGGTTTCTATCTGGTTCGTCACCAGGCGGGATGGAAAGTATCTGGAGCGGGCGATGGGAATCGAACCCACGGCTCTAGCTTGGGAAGCTAGGGTATTACCATTATACGACGCCCGCAGAGCGCATTATTTTACTCGGGAACAGGCGGTTAGCGCAAATCGCGCCGCCGCCCGCTTTCACTGGCGCAGCGAGCGCCTTCAGATCACGAAGTAAGTCAACTGAACGGCCGCGCGCGTTACCACCATCAGCAGCACCTGCACGATCACGAACAGCAGGATCGGCGAGAGGTCGATGCCGCCGAGTTGCGGCATCACGCGGCGCAGCGGATTCAGAAACGGCGCGGTCAGTTGATACAGGATCGGCATGGCCGGCGAGCGCGGATTGAGCCATGACAGCAACGCCATCAGGATCGTCAACCAGATGATCAGATTCAGCGCCCACTTGACGAGCGTCAGCACGGCGACGATCAGCAGCGTCGGCGCGAGCGTGAGCGGATCGGCGCCGGTGAGCACCACCATCAGCACCACATAGACGATCGCCGCAAGCAGAGCCGCGACGATACTCGCCCAGTCGACGTTGCGCGTGCTGTGCAGAATGCGCCGCAGCGGCAGCACGATCCAGTTGGTGGCTTGCAGCACGGCATTCGTGACCGGGTTGTAGGGCGGCATGCGCACGACTTGCAGCCATGCGCGCAGCAGCAAGGCGGCGCCGAACAGCGTGAAGATGGTATTGAGTAAAAAGCGGGCGATATCGCCAAACATCTCGTGTCCTTATCCTTCGAATAGCGGCCGTCCACCGGCCGCGGGGTGCCGGCGCTGTCCATCGACGCGCCGGCGGTTTCATTTGGGTTCAAGCGCTCTCTCGCGGGAGCGGCGCGTCAAGCATCTTTCTCAAGCAATCGCGCGGCGCTCCGATTCAGCGCCTCGCGAGTCGTGTTCAACGTCGAACCAGCGCGTCGCGACCCGACCCAAGCCGCTCGACATCAAGCCGAAACCTTGATCTCGCTGATCAGGATCGTGCCGTTGCCAGCATCGGTGTAATTGGGGATGTCCGCGACCAGTTGCTCGGAAGCGGGCTTGAACGCCTTGTAGAAATCATCCGCGCTGTCGAACAGAAAGTGGCCTGCCGCGACATACGGCGGCGGCGTGCCCGGCGGCCCCGCGTTGATGCCGACGTCGACCGACCAGCCCTTCAGCGACCGCCCAAACAGTTTCGCCGCAAGCGGCATGTGCGTGACGCAGTAATAGTTCACGTCGAAATGGCCGTTTTCCCGGTACGGATAAAGGATGCTGACCTTGATCATTGTTGGTTCTCGTCTGTTGATGCCGAAGCCTGGTCCCTGAGCGTGGTCCTTAACCTGCCCTTAACCCGGTCCCTAACTTGGTCGCTAAGCCGGCCCCTAAGCGCGTCGCTGGCGGATTGCGCGCGGCGCCGGACGTCACATTATCACGGCTTACTTGACGCTTGCACCTGCCGCAGCCGCATTTAGGGAGCGGGTGAGCGATTCCTCCACGGCCTCGGCGATCGCTTCGATCGCGGCGGGCGGTGCGGCGCGGCGTCGGGCGAGTTCGACCGCGCGCCGCGACAGCAAGCCGTACAGCGCCGCATGGTCGCCGCCGAAGCCTTCGAGCAGCGCGAGCTGTTTGCGCACGACGCCCGTGTCGCCGCGTGACACCGGGCCCGCGAGCGCGTTGGGCAAACCCTTGTCGCGTGCGGTTTCAATGGTGCCGGCGAGCATCGGCAGCAGCGCGCGCAGCGCGTCGTCTTCGGCAAAGCCCAGCGTGCGCCACAGCGCGACGCATTCGGCGAGGCTGCACAGCGCAAAACTCGCGGCATAGTGCGCGGCGGCGTGATACAGCATGCGGCCGCCCGCCGGAATGGACAGCGGATGGCAGCCCAGCGCGACGGCGAGCGCCGTCAGCGAGCCCTTCAACGGCTCGTCGGCCTCGATCGTGACCGAGCAGCCGGCGATCCGGTCGAGGTCGGCGAGATCGCCGCCAAACAGGTACAGTGGATGAAAGCCCCCGACCGCCGCGCCCTGATCGCGCGCCGGCGTCAGCAGTTCGACCGGCGATGCGCCGCTGCAATGTACGAGCGCCTGGCCGTGCGGCCTGAACCGCAGTGTGTGCGCTGACGTACCGATGCTGTCGTCGGGAACGGCTAAAAAGACGATGTCCGCGGCGTCGACCACCTGTTGGGGATCGTCGAACGCCGCGCACTGCCCGATTTGACTGGCGAGGCGGCTGGCCGAAGCCGCCGTGCGGCTCGCCACCGCGGTGACCGGATAGCCGGCGCGTGAAAAACCGAGCGCGAGACAATGCGCGAGGCGGCCCGCACCGATAAAGCCGAGACGCGGCAAAGAAGACTGGGACATAGGTGCCTGCTCCAGACTGGGACGTTTGAAGGGAATGCCGCAGTATCGCGCATCCGTCCGCCCTGCGGCATGGCCGTGCCGGCTTTCCTCTGATCAGTTCGCGCCCGATATGGCGTGGCTGAGCGCTCATCGGGCGGCGCGCACCCGGTGGGCTCGCAAACTGCTTAAAGTGGACCATGAGATTGGACCATGAACCGGTTTCGCAGTTGTTGTTCCGGGTATTTGTCTCGCAGTCAGATTCGGGAGGTCACCATGAGCATTTTTTCTTACCGAAAACACTTGCGGTTCCTGACACATGCGCAGCGCCGCCGTTGGTGGGAGCAGAAAAAGCGTCTTACGCCGCGCGTGCGGATCAGCGGCGCGTATGTTCCACCCAGCGTGTCCCGCGAATTCGTCTATGTGAAAGTCGGTTGAAATAGCGCCGTCTCGACAGCCAGGGAATGCCCGGCGCGATTGCGTCGGGCATTTTGGGTTTTGGGCGTCAAATTGAATCTAATTTGTAATCAAAGATTACCGGTTGCCGGTCGGCCGGGGCGGCGCGGTGGAAAAGCTATTGACCGGCGCGCGTTAAGAAGACATGCAATCCCTTGGTGGGCAACTCACCGCGCGGCCCGCCCGTTGCAGGCAACGCAGGCCGCCGGAGCCGCTCCTTGCCGCGAATTGCAATTTGCAACAAATGCAAACAGCGCTATGCGATCTTTTTCGATACATTGATTTTGTAGCATGCAAGGCATGCGAAGTCGGCGACCACAGTGGGCCGCGCCAGGAGAATAGAAGTGAAAAAGATCGTTCCGTTTGTCGTTGCCGCCGCGCTCGGCGCGGGGCTTGTCGGCGCCGCGCAGGCGCATGTTTCCGTCGGTATCGGCATCGGGGTGCCGATCGCGCCGGCGTACCCGGTCTATGCCGCACCGCCGCCTGTCTATTACGCGCCGCCCCCGCCGGTGGTGTATGCGCCGCCTGTGGTCTACGGCCCGCCCCCTGCGGTGGTGGTGGGTGGCGGGTACTACGGCTACGGTCGTCCTTACTATGGCCGTGGCTACTATCGTGGTGGTTATGGTGGTTATTACGGGCACGGTCGCGGCTACTATCGTCATTGATCGCGGCAACAACGGAATGTACTAACGGCGTAACGCCGGCTTGACCGCCGGGTTACGCCGTTTGTTTTTATGCGGGCCTTTTGAGTTGTTGCAGCGATGAAGCCTTGAGTCCGCGCTCGCGGTGTTTCGCGCTGCCGGCCCAGGTAAAAGATCATCGCGCGGTTCACGTTCCAAAGCATTGTGGAAGCTGGGAGAATGGCGGCTTCGCCACCGCTCTGGAGAGTTTCGCCGATGCAAGCGCTTCCCGCTCCCACCTTCGACGACGTACTCGACGCCGCAGCGCGTCTTGAGGGCGTCGCTCACCGCACCCCCGTTTTGACTTCGAGCACGTTCAACGAGCGCACCGGGGCGTCGGTGTTCTTCAAATGTGAAAACTTTCAGCGCATGGGCGCGTTCAAGTTTCGCGGCGCCTACAACGCCATTTCGCATTTCGATGCGGAGCAACGCAAGGCCGGCGTGCTGACGTATTCATCGGGCAATCATGCGCAGGCGATCGCGCTGTCGGCGCGCCTCGCGGGCATCAAGGCGACGATCGTGATGCCGCACGACGCACCCGCGGCCAAGGTGGCGGCGACGCGAGGCTATGGCGGCGAGGTGATCACCTACGACCGCTATACCGAGAATCGCGAGGAGATCGGCCGGCGGCTCGCCGAAGAGCGCGGCATGACGCTGATCCCGCCATACGACCATCCGCATGTGATCGCAGGGCAGGGCACGGCGGTGAAAGAGCTGATCGATGAAACCGGCCCGCTCGACATGTTGTTCGTTTGCCTCGGCGGGGGCGGGCTGATCGGCGGCAGCGCGTTGTCGGCGGCGGCGCTGAGTCCGGCGTGCACGGTGATCGGCGTCGAGCCCGAGGCAGGCAACGACGGTCAGCAATCGCTCGCGCGCGGTGAGATCGTGCATATCGACGCGCCGCGCACGATCGCCGACGGCGCCGCTTCCACGCATCTGGGCGATTACACGTTTGCGATCATCCGCAAACGGGTCGCGCGAATCGAAACGGTCAGCGACGCGCAGTTGATCGAGACCCTGCGTTTTTTCGCGCAGCGCATGAAGATGGTGGTCGAGCCGACGGGCTGCCTCGCCGCAGCCGCGGTGCTGAACGGCGTCGTGCCGGTGAAGGGCAAACGCGTGGGCGTGGTGGTGAGCGGCGGCAACGTCGATCTCGAGAAGCTCGCGCAGTTTCTCGCCTGAGCCTCGTTCGTGAGCAGGCTTCCGCTGCCACGCTTGCTGCATCTAAAGCGAAGACGGCTCGTCAGCCTCGGCTGCGAACCGTCTTTATGAGCTTGCCGCGTGCGCGGTCTGCACGATCAGATCGCGATACCCGTTGACGATCACGCTATACGAGAAGTACGCGAACAGCAGCGCCGACAGCACATGGCAGGCGCGCAGCAAACCGGTGCCGGCGCGTTTGCGCCCGTGGCTGCCGAGTCCGCAGATAAAGACCGTCCAGCACAGACCGCCGAGAAAGAAGCCGCCTAAAAACACCGGCGCGGTCGTCGCGCTCGTGGCGCCGGCTTTCGCGATCAATGCGCCGCCCACCGCCGCGAACCACAGAATCGCCGAGGGCGACGACATCGCCAGCAACACGCCGCGCAGAAAACCGCGCCACGCTGACAGATGCGGCGCATCGGCATCCGCCTCGCCGGCCACGGGCGGGGCCGAGGCCGGGAACATCGCCTCGCGCGCCATCTTCCACGTCAGAAAAAGCAGGATCGCCGCGCCGCCGATCCACACCACCCAGCGCACCGACTCGAACTGCAACAACGCGGCCATGCCCGCGAGCGCGAGCGCCGCGTAAATCAGATCGCCGATGCAGGAACCGAGGCCCAGCCAGAAGCCCGGCTTGAAGCCGTGCGACAGCGTCAGCGAAATCATGGCGACGTTCACGAGACCGATATCCAGGCACAGCGACAAGGACAGGAAAAAACCGTCCGACATCATTGAAAAGGCATGCATCCGCGCAACGGCTCCGTCAGCTTCGTTATTCAGTCTTGTTGTACCGATCGCCCTACAGGCCCAACTCGTTCCACAGCGTGTCGATGCGCTGCTTGACCGCGTCGTCCATCACGATCGGGCGGCCCCATTCACGGTCGGTTTCGCCGGGCCATTTGTTCGTTGCGTCGAGTCCCATCTTCGAGCCGAGCCCGGCCACGGGCGAGGCGAAATCCAGGTAGTCGATCGGCGTGCGGTCGACCAGCACCGTGTCGCGCGACGGGTCGACGCGCGTGGTGATCGCCCAGATCACCTCCTTCCAGTCGCGGATGTTCACGTCCTCGTCGACCACGACGATGAATTTCGTATACATGAATTGCCGCAGGAAGCTCCACACGCCGAACATCACGCGCTTGGCGTGGCCGGGATAGCTCTTTTTCATCTGCACGATCGCCATCCGGTAGCTGCAACCTTCGGGCGGCAGGTAGAAGTCGGTGATCTCGGTGAATTGCTTCTGCAGCAGCGGCACGAACACTTCGTTGAGCGCGACGCCGAGCACGGCCGGTTCATCGGGCGGTTTGCCGGTGTAGGTGGAGTGGTAGATCGCGTCGCGCCGCATGGTGATGCGCTCGACCGTGAAGACGGGAAACCACTCCTGTTCGTTGTAGTAGCCGGTGTGGTCGCCGTATGGACCTTCCAGCGCATGTTCATAGCCGGCCGACGCGCCCTTGGCCGGACGCGGCGGAGCACCTGCGGGAGCGGCCGAGGGCGTGCCTTCCTGCGGATGAATGAAGCCTTCGAGCACGATCTCCGCGCGCGCCGGGACCTGCAGGCCGTCGACGCCTGGCGTGATGCACTTCGCGAGTTCGGTGCGCCCGCCGCGCAGCAGCCCGGCGAACTGGTATTCGGACAGCGTGTCCGGCACCGGCGTGACCGCGCCGAGGATGGTCGCCGGATCGGCGCCCAACACCACGGCCACCGGATAGGGCTTGCCAGGATTGCGCAATGCGAACTCGCGGAAATCGAGCGCGCCGCCGCGGTGCGCAAGCCAGCGCATGATGAGTTTGTTACGGCCGATCAGTTGCTGGCGGTATATGCCTAGATTTTGTCGGCTCTTATTCGGGCCTTTTGTGACGGTAAGACCCCATGTGATCAGCGGGCCGGCATCGCCCGGCCAGCAGGTCTGAATCGGCAGTTTTTCCAGGTCGACATCGTCGCCTTCCCAGACGATTTCCTGGCAGGGCGGCGCGCTCACCGTTTTGGGCGCCATGTCCCAAACCGCCTTCGCGAGCGAGAACAGCTTGCCGGCATCCCTGAACCCTTTCGGCGGCTCCGGTTCCTTCAATGCGGACAGCAGACGGCCGACGTCGCGCAGCGATTCGAGTGCGGCGCCGTCGCCTTCACCGGCTTGCGTGTCGATGCCCATGCCGAGCGCGACGCGGCGCGGGGTGCCGAACAGGTTGCCGAGCACGGGAAACGCATGCCGCTGCCTGCTCTCGAACAGCACGGCCGGGCCCCCGGCGCGCAGCACGCGATCGCATATCTCGGTCATTTCCAGGACGGGGGAGACGTTTTGCGAGATACGGCGGAGTTCACCGATCCGTTCCAGGCGGCCGACGAAATCGCGCAGGTCTTTGTATTTCATCTGTTGCGGTTCAGAGCCGCGCAAGCGGCGAAAAAGGAGGGCGCGGCAAGCATTTGCGGCACCAAAACGATTGTCGATTTTACCTGTGTTGGCTGACGCACGTGGATCGGCCAAACGGCCAGGTTCGAACGAGAGAATCGAGATAGCTCGAGAAGGGCTTGGCGCGCGGTTTTGAGTGGCGTGAGCGCCTTTCATTATTACAATTAGTTATACTTTTGCCTATCTATAGTGTTGACGATCTATAAAACGCTGAATAGAATCCGTCCACGTTGGTTGCAGGGCGTGAACCTTTTTACCACTGCCCCCGGTCCCATCAGACGCAACGCGTCACCGTTTTGCCGACCCCCTGCACGGTATCTGACGGCCTTGTTGAAGTCCTCGCCAGCGTCCGACTGACGCTGGTTTTTCGCGTGGGAGCCGCCGCCCGCCTGCTTTTTGGTATGCCGCGGGCTCTTTCCAGGATGGCTCCCCACAAACGGTATGTGCCGTTTTCCCGACGCCGCTGCTGGCCTAACCAGACAGAGCACGCGACGTCTTGACTCTGCGAATGTGTGTTACCGCCTGTTGAACTGGCGGAGTTCGCGGATCATGCAACATGGGAGATCTGAATGAACGCCTGGTTATCGTGGCGTCCCGATGAGCGTATCGCGCAAGTTGTGCGCGGTGTGCTGCGTCGCGGGACCCGAATGAGTCATCACCTGTTCAGCATCGTCGGCGGTATCGCCGTCGTGGTGGCGCTCGCGCTGTGGCTGATGCCGGCCGCCTGGCGCGGCACCGTGGCCGCCAAGCTGATGCCGGTCATTTCCGCCGCTGTGCAAGCCGGTCCCGCACGTCTGCTGCAGGGCCATCCGCTGCCGGCCTTCGGACCGGCTGGAAGCGCGGCTTCCGACGACTCGTTGTCCGCGAATTCGGGCGCTGCCGACGCGATCGGCGGGGCGAGCAACGCTAACACCATCGTGAGCACCAGCAATACCGGCTACGACGGCGCCTTTGACGGCACGGGCTCGGCCGGCATGGGCGTGGCGGCGCTCAACGGGCTCGACCCGCGCACCATGCACAGCGTCGCCGCGCTGGCGGAGCTGATTCCGTCGCAGCGCGTCTCGGCCGACGCACGCGACGACCGCGTGCTCATCTCGACTCGCGAGCAGGATCTGGTGGCGTCGTACCTCGCGCGCCGCTATCGGGTGGCGCAAGAGCCGGTGAGCGAACTCGTGAAGGCCGCGTTCGACACCGGCCGCGAAGTCGGTCTCGACCCGCTCCTGCTGCTGTCGGTGATGGCGATCGAATCGGGCTTCAATCCCTACGCTGAGAGCGGCGTCGGCGCGCAAGGGCTGATGCAGGTGATGTCCAAGGTGCATTCGGACAAGTTCCAGTATTTCGGCGGGCAGAGCGCGGCGCTCGAACCGGTCGCGAACATCAAGGTGGGCGCGCTGGTGCTGAAGGACTGCATCGCGCGCGGCGGTTCGCTGCCGGGCGGCTTGCGCCTGTACGTCGGCTCGACCTCGCAGGACGACGGCGGTTACGGCGCCAAGGTGATGGCCGAGCGCGGCCGTCTGCGCGACGTGGCACGCGGCCGCAAGGTGCCGGTCAATGCCCCGCAGGCGCCGGTCCTGACCGCCTCGAACAATGCGCCTGCCGCGGCTGGCACGAACAACGGCAAGCGCGTGCAGGTGACGATGGAAGGCAGTCGTCCGCTGAGCGCGGCAGCGCCGAAGACGCCGGTTTCCGAGCAGGACGACGCCAGCTCGAATGCGCCCAAGCATGTGGCATCGGCTTCGGAGATGGGCGCCTGAGGTTCACGGCGTTACGCTGATCGCGTATTGCGACAGCGATGGTTACGAAAAAGGACACCCGACGAGGTGTCCTTTTTGCGTTTGGGGAACGGCGTTTGGTTCGGCTGGCCGCGGCTGATGGCTCATATGACTCATACGGCCCCTGGCTCCTGTCGGCCGTGACCCGCGCGGCGTGCCGCTTTTTCCGGTCAATGTAACCCGAAGAGCCTCGCCAACCGGTCGACCGCTTCTTCCAGTTTCGGATAGGCGGTTGCGTACGACAGCCGGATGTACCGCTTCGGCGCGTGCGTGCCGAAGTCCATGCCCGGCACCAGCGCCACGCCCGCATCGTGCAACATCGCTTTGGTGAGCGCCGCGCTGTCGCCGGCCGCCGGATGCGCGACCGTGCGGCAATCGGCGTACACGTAGAACGCGCCGTCCGGCATCACCGGCACCGAGAAGCCGAGCGATTCCAGGGCCGGCGCAATGAAGTCGCGGCGGCGCTTGAATTCGAGCCGCCGCGCTTCGTAGATCGCGATCGTTTCCGGTTCGAAGCACGCTAGCGCCGCATGCTGGGCGAGCGCGGACGCGCAGATGAACAGGTTTTGCGCGAGCTTTTCGAACGCGCCGACCATGCCGGGCGGCACCACCAGCCAGCCCAGACGCCAGCCGGTCATGTTGAAGTACTTCGAGAAACTGTTGACGGTGATCACGTCGTCGCCGAACGAGAGCGCCGACACGGGCTTCGCGTCGTAGCTCAGGCCCTGGTAGATCTCGTCGACGATCGTGAAGCCGCCGCGCGCCCGCACCGCCTTGACGATGCGTTCCAGTTCGGCCGGTTCGATCGACGTGCCGGTGGGGTTCGACGGCGACGCCAGCAGCACGCCACGGGTGCGCTCGTTCCACAGGCGCTCGACGTCCGCGGCGGTCAACTGGAAACGCTCGGCTGGGCCGCTCGGCACCATGACCGGTTTGCCTTCGGCGGCCATCACGAAATGACGGTTGCACGGATAGCAGGGGTCGGGCATCAGCACTTCGTCGTCGCGATCGACCAGTACCGCGCAAGCCAGCAGCAATGCCGCCGAAGCACCGGCGGTGACGACGATCCGCGCCGGATCGACGCTCACGCCATGGGCCTCGGCGTAATGCGCGGAAATCGCCTCGCGCAGCGCATGCAGGCCGAGCGCGCTGGTGTATTGCGTGACGCCGCGGCGCAACGCGCTCGCAGCCGCCTCGATGACCGGCTCAGGCGCCGTGAAATCGGGTTCGCCGATTCCCATGTGAATGATGTCGCGCCCGTCGCGCTCAAGGAGCGCGGCTTCCTTCGCCAGTTCCATCACGTAGAAAGGCTGGATGGCGTCGACGCGGGCAGCAAGCCGCACCAAGGGTTCGGTCACGGAGTTCATACGATCAAATCCAGTTCAGAAGCAAGGGCGGGACGGCGTCTCGTGCATTAGATTCATGCGTTCGACGGCGTCCTTGCAGCGGCTCGGCCCTGCTCGAATACGGCGCATGGCGCGCGAAACGGCCATGCGCGCGACACTTCAATGCTTGCGGGCGGCCTGTGTTTCAGCGACGCGCAGTTGCGCCGACAGCTTGTCGAGCACGCCGTTCACGTACTTGTAGCCGTCGGAGCCGCCGAACGTCTTGGCGAGCTCGACCGCTTCGTTGATGACCACGCGATAGGGAATGTCCAGGTGGTTCTTCAGTTCGAAGGCGGCGACCAGCAGCACCGCGCGTTCGACCGGCGAAAGCTGCTCGAGCGGGCGATCGAGGCACGGTGCGATAGCGGCGGAGAGCGCCTCCGAATCGCGGATCACGCCGTGCAGAATGGCGTCCAGATGCTCGTGGTCGGCCTTGTCGTAGCCCTGCGCGCCGCGCAGTTGCGCGTCGATTTCACCGCCGGGCGAGCCCGACAGCAGCCACTGATAGAGCCCCTGCGTGGCCAACTCGCGGGAGCGTCGGCGTGCGCTCTTCATGCCTGTTCCTCTTCTTCGTCTTCTTCCTCATCGTCGCCGCCGAGTTGTTCGAGCGCGACGGCGAGGTTCGCCATTTCGACGGCCACGCGCGCCGCATCGCGACCTTTCTCGGTCATGCGGGCGACGGCTTGCTCGTCGTTTTCGGTGGTCAGCACCGCGTTCGCGACCGGAATGCCGAAGTCGAGGCCGATACGCGTGATGCCCGCGCCGCTTTCGTTCGACACCAGTTCGAAGTGGTAGGTCTCGCCGCGAATCACCGCGCCGAGCGCGATCAGCGCGTCGAATTGCGCGCTTTCGGCGAGCTTTTGCAGCGCGAGCGGAATTTCCAGCGCGCCCGGCACGGTGACGAGCAGCACGTCTTCACCGGTCACGCCGAGGCGTTCGAGTTCCTCGATGCAGGAGTCAGCGAGGCCGTTGCAAACGGGTTCGTTAAAGCGCGCCTGGACGATGCCGATGCGCAGTCCGTCGCCGTCGAGATTCGGTTGATATTGTCCGATTTCCATGTGAATTCCGTAGTGTTTTGAGTGAGCGCGAAGCGCGTGAATGGTCGGATCAGCCTTGCTGCGGGGCCTGCGAGGTGCTGCCCGGCATCGGCACGAAGCCCGTGACTTCGAGACCGTAGCCCGACATGCTGCCCAGCTTGCGCGGGTTCGACAGCACCTGCATCTTGCCGACACCGAGTTCGCGCAGAATCTGTGCGCCGATGCCGTATGTCTTGAAGTCGACCGGGCGGCGTTTGAGCGCCTCCGCTTTTTCCTTCGAATCGAACGCCTTGAAAACGTCGATCAGATGATCTTTCGAATCGCCGCAGTTCAGCAGCACGATCACACCGAGGTCGTGTTGGGCGATTTCCTTCATCGCCGCGTCCAGCGTCCACGAATGGGTGGATTCGCCGACTTCGAGCAGATCCAGCACCGACAGCGGTTCGTGTACCCGCACCAGCGTGTCGTGGTCGGGTTGCGGCGTGCCGCGCACGAGAGCGATATGCGGCTGGCCGCTCGGCTGGTCGAGATACATCACCGCGCGAAACGCGCCGTGCGCGGTTTGCATGGTGCGCTCGCAAATCCGCTCGACGATCGACTCGGTGCGGCTGCGATAGTGGATCAGGTCCGCGATCGTGCCGATCTTCAGGCCGTGCTCGCGGGCGAATTCCAGCAGATCCGGCAGGCGCGCCATCGTGCCGTCGTCCTTGATGACTTCGCAGATCACCGCGGCCGGCGTGAGGCCGGCGAGCGCCGTGAAATCGCAGCCGGCTTCCGTGTGGCCGGCGCGCACCAGTACGCCGCCCGGCTGAGCCATGATCGGAAACACGTGGCCCGGCTGCACGATGTGCTCCGCTTTCGCGTCCGGCGCGACCGCCGTGGCGATCGTGCGGGCGCGGTCGGCCGCCGAAATGCCGGTGGTCACGCCTTCGGCCGCTTCGATGCTGACCGTGAACGCCGTGCCGTACTGCGTGCCGTTGCGGTAGGTCATGAGCGGCAGGTTGAGCAGCTTGCAGCGTTCCTGCGTGAGCGTCAGGCAGATCAGACCGCGGCCGTAGCGGGCCATGAAATTGATCGCTTCCGGCGTGACGAATTCGGCGGCGATCACGAGGTCGCCCTCGTTTTCGCGGTCTTCTTCGTCGACGAGGATCACCATCCGGCCTGCTTTCAGTTCGGCGATGATCTCTGGAGTGGAGGCGAGCGTCATGTTGGCGAGATTTTCGGGAAAGCGCGTATTTTACGCCACGCGCCCGTCCACGTCGCCTCTGCCGGACGGTATAGGCCGTTTGGCTGGCTGGCGCTGAGCCGCCCGCCGTTGCTATTGCTCGTTCGAACGGTGGATGCATGAACGGGTTGAGGGCGGCAAGGCGCCGCCGCCAGCCCATGCGTGTGCGGGTGTTGCCGGTTTTTGCAGTTTGTTATTTCGGCGTGTTTCAGTCAGCGGAGACAGCCTTGTTCCTTGGGAGATTTGCGGCTATATAATAAAAGTTATATAGCGAGGAGGGCGTCATGCTTACTTTCAAGGTCACAACGGTGGGGGCTTCGGCTGGCTTCATTCTCACCAAGGAGGCGATGGCACGCCTCAAGGTACAGAAGGGCGATACGGTCTATCTGACCGAGGCACCCGAAGGCGGGTACCGGATCACGCCATACAACCCGGACTTTGAACGCCAGATGAAACTGGCCGAAGAGATCATGCACGATGATCGCGATATTTTGCGAGCACTGGCCAAATGACAGCATGGCGTTGGGTGCGCGCGGATCTCACTTATGCCGTGCATGATCGCCAGCTTGCCGAGCACGGCGGGCTCGATGGCGTGCGCGACAAAGGGGCGGTGGAGTCGGCGCTCGCACGGCCGCAAAATCTGGACGTGTATGCCGATGCCGATGCGGCTGCCCTGGCAGCGGCCTATGTCTACGGGTTGGCGCGGAATCATGGCTTCGCGGACGGCAACAAGCGGACAGCCTGGGTGGTTGGGCGGCTTTTCCTCGCCGACAATGGCTATCGGCTGAAGTTCGACCCCGCCGACGCGGTAAAGACGATGGAAATGGTCGCCGCCGGGGCGCTCGAAGAAGTTGCGCTGGCGGAGTGGTTCCGGCAGCGGATCGCCGAGTAAGTCGGCGAGGACTGAACCGGGGACTCCGCCTGGTTCAACGAACTACGACCGACCCGTGGTTGACGCCGCCGACAGCATGCGCTCAACATACCGCGCGATCAGATCGATCTCCAGATTCACCTTCGCGCCTTCGCGCAGATGCTTGAGGGCGGTGACTTCAACCGTGTGGGGAATCAGGTTGATCGAGAATTCGCAGCCATCGTCGCGATCTTTAACCGAGTTGACGGTCAGACTCACGCCGTTGACAGTGATCGAGCCTTTGTACGCCAGATAGCGGCCGATCTCGCGCGGCGCCAGCACGCGCAGTTCGTGCGATTCGCCGACCGGCGCGAAATGCGTGACCGTGCCGAGGCCGTCCACGTGGCCGGAGACGATATGGCCGCCGAGCCGGTCGCGCGCGCGCAGCGCCTTCTCGAGATTGACTTCGCCGGGTTCGCCGAGGCCCGCCGTGCAGTTCAGGCTTTCGCGCGACACGTCCACTTCGAACGAATGCGCGGTTTTCGCGACCACCGTCATGCAGGCGCCCTGGATCGTGATGCTGTCGCCGAGCTGCACGTCCTCGAGATCGAGGCCGCCGGCTTCGACGTTCAGCCGTACGCCCGCGTCGCCGTCCGTGCCCAGCGGCTTGACTGATTCAATGCGGCCGACTGCCGCGACGATTCCTGTGAACATCGTGCTATTCCTTGCTCAATTCGAAACGGGTGGGGATGCCGGATCGGTGCCGGGGCCGGCGGTATGCTCAGGCGCGACCGAGGGCACGAAGCGCGCGAGAATCCGCAGATCGTCGCCGATCCGGTCGATCGAGTGGAAATTCAGTTTGACGCGGCCTTCGAGCGTTTCGGGGGCGCTCAGATTGAACATGCTCATCGAGTCCATGCCGAGCAGGCTCGGCGCGAGATAGACGAGCAGTTCGTCGACGCAGCCTTCGCGCAGCAGCGAGCCGTTCAGCTTGTAGCCCGCTTCCACGTGCAGTTCGTTCACGTTGCGCTCGCCGAGCACCGTGAGCATGGCGGGCAGGTCGACCTTGCCGGCGGCGTTCGCCAACTGCACGATTTCGGCGCCGCGATCGCGCAGCGCGTTGGCGCGCTCGGTATGACGCTGGTCGAGATTGCCGCAAAAAATCAACGTGGATGCGCCGGCCAGGATCTGCGCTTCAGGCGGCACGTCGAGCTGGCTGTCGATCAGCACGCGCCGCGGCTGGCGCGGCGTGTCGACGGCGCGCACCGTCATGCGTGGATCGTCTTCCCTGACGGTGCCGATGCCGGTCAGAATCGCCGACGCGCGGGCACGCCACGCATGACCGTCTGCGCGCGCCGCTTCGCCGGTGATCCATTGGCTGATGCCCGAGGGCAAGCCGGTGCGGCCGTCGAGCGAGGCCGCCACTTTCATCCGCACCCACGGGCGGCGGCGCGTCATGCGCGACACGAAGCCGATGTTCAGTTCATGCGCTTCGTTGGCGAGCAGCCCGCAGCGTACTTCGATGCCGGCGTCGCGCAGCATCGCGAGGCCACGCCCGGAAACTTGCGGATTCGGATCTTCCATTGCCGCGACCACGCGCGCGACCTGCGCTTCGATCAGCGCGTTCGCGCACGGCGGCGTGCGGCCGAAATGGCTGCACGGTTCGAGCGTCACGTAGGCGGTGGCGTCGCGCAAATCGTGACCGCGCGAGCGCGCGTCTTTCAACGCGCGGATCTCGGCGTGGTCCTGCCCGGCCGGTTGCGTGAAGCCCTCGCCGATCACCGTGCCGTTCTTGACGAGTACGCAACCCACACGCGGATTGGGGTCGGTCGTGTACATGCCGCGCTTGGCTAACGCGAGCGCGCGTTCCATATGGACGAAGTCGGTTTGCGAGAACATCGGGGTCCGGTCGGTACGGTGGCTAGGCAGTATGGGGCTTCGGTTCAGGCTTCGGTACGGTTTGCGTTGCGTCCGTTGCGGGGTTCAGGCCGTGAGCGAGGCGAACACGCCGCGCGCCGCGTCGATCGTGGCGTCGATGATCGCGTCGTCGTGAGCGATGGAAACGAAGCCCGCCTCGTAAGCCGACGGCGCAAAGTACACGCCGGCGTCGAGCATCTTGTGGAAGAACGCGTTAAAGCGCGGCACGTCGCTCTGCGTGACCTCGGCGAAGCTCGCCGGGATCGATTCGGTGAAGTACAGCCCGAACATGCCGCCCAGCGAATCGGCCGCGAACGGCACGCCGGCTTCGCGCGCCACCGTCGCGAGACCTTGCGCGAGCCGCGTGGTGCGCGCGGCCAGCGTGTCGTAGAAGCCCGGCGCCTGGATCAGTTGCAGCGTTTTCAGACCGGCGGCAACGGCGATCGGATTGCCCGAGAGCGTGCCCGCCTGATAGACGCCGCCGAGCGGCGCGAGGTGAGCCATGATGTCGCGCCGGCCGCCGAAAGCCGCCGCCGGCATGCCGCCGCCGATCACCTTGCCGAGGCACGTCAGATCCGGCGTGATGCCGTAGACCTCTTGCGCGCCACCTAACGCGACGCGGAAACCGCACATCACTTCGTCGAAAATCAGCACCGAGCCGTATTCGGTGCACAGACGGCGCAGCGCTTGCAGGAATTCGGGCGTGGCGCGCACGAGGTTCATGTTGCCCGCGACCGGCTCGACGATCACCGAGGCGATTTCGTTGCCGAATGCCTTGAACGCTTCCTCGAGTTCCGCGACGTTGTTGTATTCGAGCACCGTGGTGTGCTTGGCGATGTCGACCGGCACGCCTGCCGAAGTCGGATTGCCGAAGGTCAGCAGGCCCGAACCCGCCTTGACCAGCAGGCTGTCGGCGTGGCCGTGATAGCAGCCCTCGAACTTGACGATACGGCTGCGGTTCGTGAAGCCGCGCGCGAGACGCAGCGCGCTCATGGTCGCCTCGGTGCCGCTCGATACCATGCGGACCTGTTCGATCGAGGGCACCAGCTTGCAGATTTCCTCGGCGATTTCGACTTCCGATTCAGTCGGAGCGCCGAACGAAAAGCCGTTGACCAGCACGCGCTGCACGGCTTCGAGCACTTCCGGGTGGACGTGGCCGAGGATCATCGGGCCCCACGAGCCGATGTAATCGGTGTAACGCTGGCCGTCCGCGTCCCAGAAGTAGGCGCCTCGGGCGCGCTCGATGAAGCGTGGCGTGCCGCCGACCGAGCGAAATGCGCGGACCGGCGAGTTCACGCCGCCAGGAATGGTGCGTTGCGCGCGGTCGAAGAGGGTTTCGTTTTTGGACATGACGATGGATGGAATTGGGGTAGCGCGGCGGCGCGTGGGGCGTGCAGCCGGTTCGCGCGGCGCCGGGGTGAGTGGCGAAATTGTACCGGAGTCAGCGTGAACAGGCTTTGCGGTAGCCCCTGCCAGGCTGGGCTTGCACGCAGTGATTGCGCGCGTGGCTCATCGACGCCGCTTGCGTGTCGTTGTCGTGGGTTTCGTCGCAGCCCTGGTTGCCGCCTTGGTCCCGCCCGTAACCGCGCTTTGGTTCGACGGTGTTGGCGACGCGTCCGACGTGTCCGACTTGATCGTCGTGCGACCTTGCGCCGCGCTTTTTTCAGCAGCGGCCGCATGCGCGGTGACCTTGCTGGAGCGCGTGGGTCCCGCCGGCGCGGCATCGAATCCCGGCGGTTTGCGCCTGCCGGTGAGCTCGGCCCAACGCTTTTCCAATGCACCTTCGGCGATCGGCTTGATGACGGTGCCGGAACTCTGTGCATCCCATGTCTGCACCGAGAACGGATGCACGCGCAACGCTTCGCGTGGGATCACCGGGCTCTCGTGCGCATCGACCAGCCAGTCGTAGACGAAGTCGATGCACAGCCGGTAGCCGCGTTTGGTCGCCGGGTCGGGAACCTCATAGGGGGCGCGCGTCACGTAACCGGAGCCGAAAATGCCCTTCGGCTCCTGGGCGACGCGATGCAGGAACACGCGATCACCCGGCAGGATGCCGCGAGCGAATCCGCATCCCCATACGTCAGTCACCGCGATACCCGCGGCGACACGCTTTGCGACGTCGGGCAATTCGGGCCACGGCCATTTCCTGGGGCTCCAGATCAGCAGGAATGCGGTCATCGAAAGGTCCAGGCGGAACGGTGGGCAAAGGGCACGGCGGACACACCAAGCGTAGCGTCCGCGGGGTTCAGGCGGCAGCTTAACCGATCGGCGACGCGCTTGCCGCAGGCGCATTCTCATGTGGCGCCCGATTGCGATCCGACGCGGCGGCGCTTTAACCGTCGCGTACAATCGAGGCCGTCAAGCTGCTGTTTTCCCTGTTTCACCGCTTCGCTGCCGGTCACGGCGCGGCGCTTCATCTGGATTCCCATGTCTCACGTCGTCAGACGCCGGCCCGATGGCCGGCTGATTCTGTTGCTCGGTGCGCTTGCCGCGTGCGGACCGATTTCCATCGACATGTATTTGCCGAGCCTGCCGACCATCGCGCAGGCGTTCGCCATCAGCACCGGCGCCGCGCAAACGACGCTCACCAGCTTCATGTTCGGCTTTTCGATCGGCATGCTGCTCTATGGTCCGCTGTCGGACACGTATGGCCGCCGACCCGTGTTGCTCGGCGGCATCGTCATGTATGCGGTGGCCAGCGTGGCGTGCGCGCTGTCGTTCTCGATCGGATCGCTTATCGTGTTCCGCTTCGTGCAGGCACTGGGCGCGGGCGCGGCCTCGGTGCTGGCGCGCGCGATTGCGCGCGACGCGCACGGGCCGACCGACGCCGCCCGCGTGCTGTCGATGCTCGCCATCGTCACCTCGATCGGGCCGTTGCTGGCGCCGTTGATCGGCGGGCAGTTGCTGCTGCTCGGCGGCTGGCGCGTCGTGTTTGTCGTATTGACGCTGTTCGGGACGGTGTGCGCGGTGACCGCGTTCCTTAAGGTGCCTGAAACGTGGCCGCGCGAGAAACGTGCGCAGTCGGCCTTGCTGCAATCGTTCGGCGCATACGGCAAGTTGCTGCGCGATCCGGTCGCGTGGGGGCACATGATGTGCGGCGGCATGGCGTTCGCCTCCATGTTCGCGTACATCACCGCGACGCCGTTCGTGTACATCGAATATTTCCACGTGTCGGCGCAACACTACGGCTTTCTGTTCGCGCTGAATATCGTCGGCATCATGCTCGGCAACTTGATGAACACGCGTCTCGTCGGCCGGCTCGGGTCGCTGCCGATCATTTCGTTTTCGGCCAGCGTCAGTTGCATCGCTTCGCTGTTCGTCTGCCTCGTGTCGCTGACGGGATGGGGCGGGTTGTGGTCGATCGTGGCCGGTCTGTTTTTCGTGGTCGGCGTGGTGGGTCTGTTATCCGCCAATTGCACGACCGATCTGATGCACCGCTATCCGGCGAATGCCGGCGCCGCGGCCGCGGTGTTCGGCGCGATGCAGTTGGCGCTGGGCGCGTTGTCGAGCCTCGCGGTCGGACTTTGGGAGGACGGCTCGCCCAAGGGCATGGGCATTGTCGTTGGCGTCGCGGGCTCGCTGTGCTACGTCGGGCGGATCCTGGTCGTCCGGTGGCATGGAACGAAGGTGCCCGTTGCCGCCGCTTGATGGCGAGTTGACCTCGCCGCGCGACGGCTACGGAAAACACCAGGTGTTGCGCGCGCGCGACCGTGCAGTTTGATTTGCGTTGCTATGATGGTGTCACTGTTCCTCGGAGCGGCAATCATGGCGATCAGAGACTTGATGAATGGCGAACGGCAGCATGCCGCTTTTGCCGAAGCGCAGAAGCTGGCGGACAGCGGCGCGTATCACGACTACACCGATATCGAATACGTCTTGCGCTTTGATTACGGATTGTCCGACGTATCGACATTGCTCGACAGCCAGTTGATGCATCGCGATCTGAATCGCCGTTGCGCCGATGCGCGCGAGAAGCTCGAGACGCTTGGCGTGTGATGTGTGATGCGCGGGGCGGGGGACGGGCGGTCTGCACCGGCTCTTTCGCTGGAACGGTTGATCGCGCGAAATATCGCGGTGTCGGTTTGCCGCGTTGTCTCTCTGCGAGCGTTCTCCATGCTTTCGCGTAAGCCGTTGCGGTCGCACGATCGAGCCGCATGCGGCTCATATGCGTGGGCATGCGCAGCATAGTCACCACCTTCGGAATCGGATTCATGGCTGATAGCCAGCAGGCCCTTCGTTTGCCGCATACAGACAACCCCGTCAACCTCGCGAAACCGGGCGGTCATTACAGTCACGTCGCGATCGCCAACGGTTTTGTTTTCGTGTCGGGACAGTTGCCGATCAATGCGCAAGGCGAGAAGCTTTCCGGCGCCTCGTTCGAGGTTCAGGCCGAGCAGGTGCTGGCCAATCTACGGGCCGCATTGGAAGGCGCCGGCAGCAGCATCGCGCAACTGGTGCAGGTGCGCGTCTATATCGCGGATGTCGAATACTGGGTGAGCTTCAATCAGATCTACGCGCAATGGGCCGGCGACGCACGGCCGGCGCGTGCGGTCGTGCCGGTTCCGCAACTGCATTACGGATTGAAGATCGAGGTTGAGGCGACCGCGCTGGTTTAGGTGGTGGTGGCAAAAAACAGCGAGGGGCGCGACCGGAGCGGACCACAAGTCGATCAGATTAGACGAGCCGACTCGTTCATTGCGCGTTGATTGCTATCACGCCCAGTAGAAACGCAAAACGGACCTCGCGGTCCGTTTTGCATTGATGATCTGGCGGAGGCGGTGAGATTCGAACTCACGGAAAGATTGCTCCTTCGCCGGTTTTCAAGACCGGTGCCTTAAACCGCTCGGCCACACCTCCAAGCCGCAAATTGTAACCTGAAAAAACCTCGTTGCGGCGTCCGGCCAGCCCGCAATCACTGCGAATCCTTCAGAAACAGCGCTTGCAAATCGTTCAGAAACGCCTGGCCGAGCGGCGTCGGCGCAATCTTTTCATGGTCGCGCGTAATCAGCTTGCGCTGTTCCGCTTCCTGTAAAGCCGGTTCGATCGACGTCATCGACATGCCCGTGCGTTCGATGAACCGATGCACCGGAAACCCCTCCACCAGCCGCAGCGCGTTCAGCATGAACTCGAACGGCAGATCGCGTGGTCCGACCTCGTGCTCTTCCTGCACTGCCGCGCCTGCCTTGGCCTGCTCGATGAAGGTGGTGGGATGCTTGTAGCGCGCCTGACGCAACACGCGATTCGGAAACGACAGCTTGGTGTGCGCGCCCGCGCCGATGCCGAGATAGTCGCCGAAGCGCCAGTAGTTCAGATTGTGCTTGCTCTGACGATGCGGCCTCGCATACGCCGACACCTCGTAGCGCTCGTAACCGGCCGCCGCCGTGCGTTCGTGAATCCAGTCCTGCATATCGGCGGAGGCATCGTCGTCGGGCAAGGCGGGCGGGAATTTGGCAAACAGCGTGTTCGGTTCGAGCGTCAGGTGATACAGCGACAAATGCGGCGGCGCGAACGACAGCGCCGTTTCGACGTTCGCCTGGCATTCGGCGAGCGTCTGCCGCGGCAGGCCGAACATGAGGTCGAGGTTGAAGTTGTCGAACCTGGTCGCGGCGACTTCGACGGCGTGACGCGCTTGCGCCGAGTCGTGGATCCGGCCGAGCGCCTTCAGGTGCGCTTCGTTGAAACTCTGGATGCCCACCGACAAGCGGTTCACGCCGCTCGCGCGAAACTGCGCGAACTTGTCGGCTTCGAAGGTGCCGGGGTTGGCTTCAAGCGTGATTTCCGCGTCGGCGTCGAGCGGCAGCAGCGCGCGCACGTCGGAGAGCATGCGGTCGAGCCCGGCCGCCGACAGCAGGCTGGGCGTGCCGCCGCCAATGAACACCGTATGCACCTGGCGTCCCCAGACGAGCGGCAGCGCCATCTCCAGATCGGCGCGCAAGGCGTCGAGATAGTCGTTCTCGGGAAATGTCTCGCCTTTCCACTCGTGCGAATTGAAATCGCAATACGGACACTTGCGCACGCACCACGGAAAATGCACGTACAACGACAACGGCGGCAGCGACGTCAGCCGAATGCTGCCCGGCGACGTGAATGCCTTGATGACGCCATTGCCGATATCGGCCGGCGCCGGTCTGATCGGAATCACGCTTCCTCCGTCAAACGCGCGAGCAGTTGCCGCAACGCCATTGCGCGATGGCTGCCGGCGTTCTTCACCGCCGGCTCCAGTTCCGCGGCGCTGGCATTCAGCGAGGGCAAAAAGAAGTACGGGTCGTAGCCGAAGCCATGCCGGCCGCGCGGCGCGTCCAGAATCTCGCCATGCCAGCGGCCTTCCGCGATCAACGGCTCGGGATCGTCCGCGTGACGCACGAGCGCCAGCACGCAGTAGTAATACGCGCGCCGGTCAGCTTCGCCCTTCAACAGGGAGACGAGGCGCGCGTTATTCGCGGCATCGCTCTTCTCGCCGCCGGCCAGTTGCGCGTAACGCGCCGAATAGACGCCCGGCGCGCCGCGCAGCGCGCGCACGCACAGGCCGGAATCATCCGCGAGGGCGGGCAGGCCGGTGAGCTTCGCCGCATGACGCGCCTTGGCAAGCGCGTTCTCGATGAAAGTCGGATGCGGCTCTTCCGCCTCCGGCACGTTCAACTCGCCTTGCGGAATCAATTCGATGCCGGCCGCGCCGAGCAGCGCCGCGAATTCGCGCAGCTTGCCCGCGTTGTTCGACGCCAGCACGACTTTTGTCAACGGCGAACCTGATGCAATCGCGCCGTTGCCTTGACGACCTTCACTCACCCTTGTGCTCCAACGCTTCTTTCTGCTTCGCGATCAGCGTGTTGATGCCGTCGCTCGCCAGATCAAGCAGCGCGTTCATTTCAGCGCGCGAGAACGGCACGCCTTCGGCCGTGCCCTGAACTTCGACGAAACCGCCCGCGCCCGTCATCACCACGTTCATGTCGGTGTCGCATTGCGAGTCCTCGTCGTAATCGAGGTCGAGCACCGGCAGTCCGTCGTACACGCCGACCGAAATCGCGGCGACGTAATCGCTGATCGGCGAGGTTTCGATACGGCCGGTGGCGAGCAGCTTCGTCACCGCATCGTGCGCGGCGACGAAGGCGCCGGTGATGCCGGCGGTGCGCGTGCCGCCGTCGGCCTGGATCACGTCGCAATCGATGTGCAGCGTGCGCGCGCCGAGCTTTTCGAGATCGAACACCGAGCGCAGCGCGCGGCCGATCAGACGCTGGATTTCCTGCGTGCGGCCGGTTTGCTTGCCGCGCGCCGCTTCGCGGTCGCTGCGGGTGTGGGTGGCGCGCGGCAGCATGCCGTATTCGGCGGTGAGCCACCCTTGACCACGGTCACGCAAAAACGACGGCACGGTTTCCGCGATGCTCGCCGTGCAGATCACCTTGGTGTCGCCGAATTCGACCAGCACCGAGCCCTCCGCATGCTTCGTGTAGTGGCGCGTGATGCGCACGTCGCGCAGCTGGTTGGCCTGGCGGCCGCTGGGGCGTTGGGTGGTGTCGGTCATAGTGGGTTTGGTCGTGAGGAAGGCGGAAGGAAAAGCGCAATTTTACAGCCGATCGGGCAGGCCGGTTGCCCACGTGCAGCGGGCATCTCAAAGGGGTTCTATCGCCAAAGATGGGATAATACGAATTCCCCGCCCCGCGCCTCGTACACGCCGGGCGATTCGACTCTCCGGCCATCGTCGAACGCATGGCCACAATCGCGAGAAATACGATGATCTACAGCATGACTGGCTATGCGAGCGCGACACGCGAACTCGTCGCGGCGGCAGGCACCGGCGGCGTGAGCGTCTCGGTCGAACTGCGCACGGTGAACTCGCGCTTTCTCGATCTGAACTTCCGCATGCCCGAAGACGTGCGCGTGTGCGAACCGACGCTGCGCGAGATGCTGATGAACAAGCTTTCGCGCGGCAAGGTGGATATCCGCATCAACCTGCAGCGCAGCGAACAGTCCGCCAACGCGGGGTCGATCAGTCACGACACGCTGGCGCAACTCGCGTTGCTCGAGCGCATGGTGCTCTCCACGTTCCCGGAAGCGGAACGTCTGCGCGCCGGCGAAATTCTGCGCTGGCCGGGCGTGCTCGCGGAAACCGGCGTGGCGCAGGACGTGCTGCGCGACGCGGTGCTCGCCTGCGGCAAGCAGGCGATTACCGATCTGATCGACGTGCGCGCCCGCGAAGGCGCGCAACTGGCGACGATGCTGCTCGCCAACGTCACCGAGATGGAAGCGATCGTCACGAAGATCACGCCGCTCGTGCCGGAGCTGATCGCCAGGCACCAGCAGAAGATCGTCGAACGTTTGCAGGAAGCGCTCGGCATCGCCGCGCCGGATACGGCCGCGACCATCGTCTCGCGCGAGGAGATCAACGAACGGATTCGCCAGGAAGTGACGATGTACGGCATCCGCATCGACATCGCCGAGGAACTGTCGCGCCTCACGGCTCACCTGAACGAAACGCGTCATGTGATCGAGAAGGGCGGCAAGGTCGGCAAGCGGCTCGACTTCATGATGCAGGAGCTCAATCGCGAGGCGAACACGCTCGGCTCGAAGGCGGCCGCGAAAGAACTGGCGGATTCGTCGATGACCTTGAAGCTGCTCATCGAACAGATGCGCGAGCAAGTACAAAACCTGGAATAAGGCTGGAGCAACACGAACATGACCGACCCTACACGCGAAACCGGCGCACCGCGCAATCCCTACGCCGGCGCTTATCCGGGCAACCTGTTCATGGTGGTCGCGCCGTCGGGCGCGGGCAAGTCGACGCTCGTGAACGCGCTGCTCGCCGGCGACGAAGCGATCCGTCTGTCGATCTCGTACACCACGCGCCCGCCGCGCCCGAAGGAACAGGACGGCGAGCACTATCACTTCACGACCGTCGACGATTTCATGAGGCGTCACGACGCGGGCGAGTTTCTGGAAAGCGCGGAAGTCCACGGCAACTACTACGGCACTTCGCGTGTGTGGATCGAGGAGCAGATGAAAAGCGGCCATGACGTGCTGCTCGAAATCGACTGGCAAGGCGCGCAGCAGGTGAAGAAGCAGTTTCATAACGCAGTGGAAATCTTCATCCTGCCGCCGTCGCTCGAAGCGCTCGAAGAGCGGCTGAAAAAACGCGGCCAGGACGAGCCGAACGTCATCACGCGCCGCCTGCTCGCTGCGGGTAGCGAGATGGCGCACGCGGCCGAAGCGGAGTATGTCGTGATCAACGACAACTTCGATCGCGCGCTCGGCGAACTGCGGTGCCTCGTGGCCGCCACGCGTTCGCGTTTCGGCTCGCAATACGCGCGTCATACGCAGCTTTTCGTGCAGCTCGGCATTCACCTGCCGCACGCGTGAGCGCGGTGGTGTGTCGAGCACATAAGGTAGAATAAGCAACATACTGAGAAGGAACCCAACATGGCCCGCATTACCGTCGAAGACTGCCTCAAACAGATCCCGAATCGTTTCGAACTGGCGCTTGCCGCAACCTATCGCGCGCGTCAGCTCGCTCAAGGGCACACGCCGAAGATCGAGAGCCGCGACAAGCCCACGGTCGTCGCATTGCGTGAAATCGCGGCGGGAATGGTCGGCGTCGAAATGCTGAAGAAGGTGCCGGTTTAAGGCGCCCCGTTCCGTTCCGATCGCGGCTTATCTCCCGCATGTAATCGCATCAACGTACAGATCGGCGTCCAACCCTAACCGCTACGGAGGCGACCATGAGTGCTACCCCGCCCACCGCCACGGATGTGGAACACGACGCCGACTCGCCCTCTTCTGCACGGAAGTACATCGACGCGGTCCTCGAACAGTCGTTTCGCCATCTGTTCGGGCCGACCGCCACGCCGGAGCAACCGCGCCGGCATGACGTCGTATCCATTGCCAGGCTGACGTCCGCCTTGTCCGGCTATCTGCAGCCGGAAGAGATCAAGGAGGTCAAGGCGGCCTTCCATTTCAGCGACGAAGCCCACCTCGGCCAGTATCGCCAGAGCGGCGAACCCTACATCACGCATCCTGTCGCCGTCGCGGAAATCTGCGCCGGCTGGAACCTTGACGCCCAGGCGATCATGGCGGCGCTGCTGCATGACGTGATGGAAGACCAGGGCGTGACCAAGGCGGAACTCGCCGAGCGATTCGGCGCCAAGGTCGCGGAACTGGTCGACGGGTTGTCGAAGCTGGACAAGATGGAGTTTCGCAATCGCGAGGAGGCGCAGGCGGAAAATTTCCGCAAGATGCTGCTGGCGATGGCGCGCGACGTCCGCGTGATTCTGGTGAAGCTCGCCGACCGGTTGCACAACATGCGCACCCTCGGTGCGGTGCCGCATGAAAAGCGCCGCCGCGTGGCGCGCGAAACGCTCGATATCTACGCGCCGATCGCGCACCGGCTCGGTCTGAACAATACCTATCGCGAGTTGCAGGATCTCAGCTTCGCGAACTTCAATCCGCACCGGTACGCCACGCTCGAAAAAGCTGTCAAGGCCGCGCGCGGCAATCGGCGCGAGGTGGTCGGCAAGATCCTGGAGTCGGTGCAGCGCGCCATTGCGGACGCGAAGCTCGACGCGGAGGTCACCGGCCGCGAAAAGACTATCTTCAGCATCTACAAGAAGATGCGCGACAAGCAACTGTCGTTCTCGCAGGTGCTCGACGTGTACGGTTTTCGCGTGGTGGTCGACAGCGCACTGGAATGCTACACGTGCATCGGCGCGCTGCATGCGCTCTACAAACCGGTGCCGGGCAAGTTCAAGGATTACATCGCGATTCCGAAGGTGAACGGCTATCAGTCGCTGCACACCACGCTGGTCGGCCCGTTTGGCGCGCCGATCGAGTTCCAGGTGCGCACGCGCAAGATGCATGAGATCGCGGAAGCGGGCGTGGCCGCGCACTGGCTGTACAAGAACGGTGGCGCCGATCTGAACGACGTGCAAAAGCGTGCGCATCAATGGTTGAAATCGCTGCTCGACATTCAGAGCGAAGCGGGCGATTCGAGCGAATTCCTCGAGCACGTCAAGATCGATCTGTTCCCGGATGCGGTCTACGTGTTTACGCCGAAGTCGAAGATCATGGCGTTGCCGCGCGGCGCCACCGCGCTCGACTTCGCCTATTCGATCCACAGCGACCTGGGCAACCAGTGCGTCGCGGTGAAGATCAACAATGAACTGCTGCCGCTGCGTACCGAGTTGAAGAGCGGCGATATCGTCGAGGTGATTACAGCGCCGTATTCGAAGCCGAATCCGGCGTGGCTGGGTTTCGTGCGCACCGGCAAGGCGCGTTCGGCGATCCGCCACTATCTGAAGACGATGCGTCTGAACGAATCCGTGCAGCTCGGCGAGCGCCTGGTCGATCAGGCGCTGAAGGGCTACGGCCTCGCGTTGTCGGACGTGACGCCCGAAGCGTGGGAAAAGCTCGTGCAGTGGACGGGTAACAAGAATCGTCAGGAAATCTTCGCGGACATCGGTCTCGGGCGGCGTGTCGCGGCAGTCATGGCCAAGCGCATCGAGGTGCTGATGAGCGGCCGCGATGCCGACGACGACGGCTCGCGCTCCGAATCCGGGTTGCCTCATGCGCCGCCGGTCGTCATCACCGGCACGGAGGGTATGTCGGTGCAGTTGTCCGCCTGCTGCCGTCCGATTCCGGGCGACGACATCATGGGCTATATCGGCATCGGCCTCGGCATGGCGATCCACACCACGGATTGCCGTGTCGCGCAGCGGATTCACCGGCGCGATCCGGGCCGCTGGATCGACGTCGCCTGGGCGCCGCAGCCCGGACGTCTGTTCGACGTTGCCGTGAAGGTGCTGGTCAAGAACACCAAGGGCGTGTTTGCCCGCGTGGCGGCCGACATCACGTCGGCGGACGCGAACATCGTTCACATTGCGATGGACGAGGATTTGTCGCAGGAATCCACGGTGCTGCGCTTCGTGATCCAGGTGAGCGATCGTGTCCATCTCGCCAATGTGATGCGCAGGGTGCGCACGAACCCGGACGTGATGCGTATAGCGCGTGAACGGCCGAGCGAGGAAGGGCATCATCGGCACGACGGCGGCATGCGGATCGACCGCGAGCGGGCGGATTACTGATCTAGGGCTTGCTCCAGGGCGCCTTTGGATTGGGCCCGCTGCGCTTCGGGCCTCCTTCGTTCCACTCTGAACCCGCCGGTCACCAGCGAGTCTCATCTGAAAATCAGGGAGAACGCTCATGAAAGTAGCTGACCTCAACGGCTTTGCGCTCGACTATTGGGTCGCTCGCAGCCTGCACGACTTCGTGCGCGAAATCCAGTTCACCGACAGCGGCGAAACCGTTTCGATCATCGGCAATGACCGCGGTCGTCCGTGGGACGGCCGCTTCACGCCCTCCACCTCGTGGGAGGCGGCCACGGCGGTCCTTGATCGGGTGCGACGGCTGGAAGTGCGTGAGCGGACCGACCACGGCGTGGCGCACTGTGTCGCCGAATTCGATGGCGGGCGAGGAGCCGTGGAAGGGCGAGGCGAGTCGTTGCGGGTTGCGCTGCTGCGGGCTTTCGTCGAAAGCCGTTTCGGCGATAGCGTGGGCGACGTGATACGTCAGGCGCAGACGCTGATGGGCGAGCGGGCGCATGCGATCGGCGAGCAAACAGCGGAAGATTTCGCCGAGGACGTACCGACCCCGGATGGCCGGATCGGCGATATCAAGTCGCCGCCGCGGTAACGGCCTGAATGTAGACAGCCACTGAGGTTGCCGGGCGTGGCGGGGTCTCAAGCTAGCGTAATCACGGACGCCGGACATAAAAACAAAGGGCCTTCCGATCGGAAGGCCCTTGTGCATGTGCGGATGGTGCGGCTGGCAGGATTCGAACCCACGACCCCTTGGTTCGTAGCCAAGTACTCTATCCAACTGAGCTACAGCCGCACGCTAAAACAGGTAGCGTCTCGCGCAATGATGCTGCGATGAAACCGGGTAAAACTAAGGGCCTCCCCGGAGGGAGGCCCTCGAATAAGTGGTGCGGCTGGCAGGATTCGAACCCACGACCCCTTGGTTCGTAGCCAAGTACTCTATCCAACTGAGCTACAGCCGCACGCAGAAACGAGATTATAGCAAAGCTTTTGAAAAAGGGAAGCATGTAACTGCGATTTGTCTCATGGTCACGATCGTGTACCCTTGGTAGGCAGTCGCTTGCTGCGGTTAACGGACCATCATGAACAAGGCCTTTGTCAAAGAGTCGAGTGAAGAGAATGACGACGACCTCGACGTCGCCCAGCCGGAAGTGCCGGCGGGTACGAAAAACTACATCACGCCGGCCGGTTACCGGCGCATGCGTGATGAACTGCTGCATCTGATCGACGTCGAGCGGCCGGAGGTGGTCAGGCTTGTGTCGTGGGCGGCGTCGAATGGCGATCGCTCCGAGAACGGCGATTACATCTACGGCAAACGCCGGCTGCGCGAAATCGATCGGCGAATCCGCTTTCTGACCAAACGCCTCGACCTTGCCGAAGTCGTCGACAGCAGCAAACAGGAAAACGTCGATCAGGTGTTCTTCGGCGCGACCGTCGAATACGCGACGGAAGACGGCGAGGTGCATAGCGTGACGATTGTCGGCATCGACGAGGTCGATCTCGACATCGGTCATGTGAGCTGGATCTCGCCAATTGCGCGCGCGCTGCTCAAGGCAAAAATCGGCGATACGGTGACGCTGTATACGCCGGCCGGACCGCAGCCGATCGATATACTCGACGTCAAATATCCGCCGCCTGACAACGGTGGCTAGACCGGCGCCGCGCGCCGTCGTGTCGCAATAGGCGGGCGAGACGAAGGAGGGTGGTGCGCTTCGCGCTGCTTTGGTGCCCCGCGCAAGAGAGTCCTGAACGCCGGGCAGCGCGCGAATCTGCTCGAGCGTGCCGTTGCGTTTCCAGCTCAGATACCTCGCGTAACAGGTTTGTTATGGCGGAAAGTGGGTGGGCAGATATAGCCAGCGCTCGCCCGTGCGCTCAATCCATGGAATTGCGTCGAGCATGGCACGCGGGTCCGCGGTTGCTGGGCCAGCGATCTCTAGCGCCCGCCGTACGGAGCAAGTGCTTGGTGCGCTCCGATTCGACATCTGACAACCGGTCTATCCCATATCGTCAGCGCGCGCTTCTATTTGCGGCATCAATGAAAAAAGGCGCCGCGAACGGCGCCTCTTTCATAGTGCGGGTACTGCTCGCCGCTTTAGAAGCGGTGACGCAGACCTGCGGTCACAGCAACTTGCTTGTTGTTGCCCGAAGCGGCCAGACCGTTGATGTCGGCATCGACGACGGCGTTTTCGTTGACTTGCTGATATTCGCCTTGCAGGTACACGTCGGTACGCTTGGACAATGCGTACGCGGTTTGCAGGTTGAACTGGTTCCAGTGCGGACGCGTGCCAGCCAGGCTCGCACGGGTGTACGTGTACGAACCGGCGATGCTGACCGCCGGCGTCAGAGCGTAACGAGCGTTCGCTTCGAAGTTCTGGAAGTGAGCGCTGTTGTTGGCGAAACCGATACCGCCGGTTTGGCCCGATGCGCCTTGGCCGATGCCAGCGAGGCCCGACAGGTTCGTTTGCGAGTACACGAGGCCGACGGTTGCCGGGCCGAACGAGTAGTTCGCGCCCGCGCCCCACGTTTGCTGACGGCCGGCGAAGAACGTGTTGTCGCTCGACACCGCACCACCGCTATTGAACGCTGCGGATGCGCCTGTTGCGCCGTTGCTGTTCAATTGCAGGTAAGCCGCAGCGACGTTCAACCCGCCCCAGTTATACGATGCGCCCGCGCTGTAAGCGCGATTGTTCGCAAAGCCGTCGGCCTGGTTCGAGAAGCCGTACATGCCGCCGAACTTGAAGCCGCCGTAGTTGACGCTCTGAAACTTGACCGAGTTGTTGACCCGGAACGAGTTGTTCAGGTTGTCGTTGTCGAACGGGTGCGCGAACTGCGTACCGCCGTACTGCGTGCCGGTCAATGCCAGCGGGCCGACATAGTCGACCATGCTGTCGTATTGACGGCCGAGGGTGACGGCGCCGAACTGGTTGCTCGACAAGCCGACGAACGCCTGACGGCCGAATTCGCGACCACCTTGCTTCAGCGAACCGTCGTTGATGCCGAAGCCGTTTTCCAACGTGAAGATGGCCTTCAGACCGCCGCCCAGATCTTCAGCGCCGCGCAGGCCCCAGCGGCTGCCGTTCACCGAACCGCTCGTTTCTTGCCAGTTGCTGTGGCCATGTTGGTTGTTCGTGTAAGTAATACCGGCGTCGATCAAGCCGTACAGCGTGACGCTGCTTTGAGCATGTGCAGCCGTTGCGAACACGCCCGTGAGGGCCGCGACCATGAGAGTCTTTTTCATGTTGTAACTCCGAGAGCGAGAGTGGGTAATGGAACCCTGGCTTCAGGAAACCTTCACGCGGGCGCTGCGAGAGGCGTGGTCCGCATAAGCGCGCGTCGCAGTCTGAACGCGCCGGTTTCCAATTACGCAAAGTGTAGGGAGACGGCTTGGGCCGTGGGCGTTCCGATTTTTGCAATAAAGTATTACGCGATAAGAAACGATGCGCCGTGCGGATCGAGCCTTATAAACAAAGGCTTTCGCGGTTATTGGAACGATGGGGATCGCGTGTCAACCAAACAGCGTTGCTCATTTACTACAGCGTTCGATGCGAGAAAACAACGTTGGAAATCACCACGAAATGATTGTTGTCGGTATTGCAATAGATGATTGTTATTTATGTAAACAATCACGCGAGACCGAGCAGCTATACTCAGGTTTCTGCTTTCCGAAGCAGACTTTTTCGTTGACGAAAAAGATCTCCAAACCTTTGTCGGCGCGACTTCCTAGTCGCGCTTTTTTTTCGCCCGCCGGTCTCGGAGAGGGACGTACTCAGTGCGCCGGCAGTGGCCCGTCCACGTCGGTCCAATCGACCAGGCGAGGGACGCTCCAGTCTTCCATCACGTAACGGCGCGCGTCCATCGGCGATGACAACAGGTTTTGCCAATGATCTCCATGCCACATGGGATCGAACTCCAGCGTAGATGAGTCGGAGAAAACCTCAAACGGCGATTGGATGAGCCAACTGATAAAACGTCGCAATTGGTTGAACAGCATGGTGAACTCCTGATACGCGTTACTACTAGGTGATTTCCATCATGATGCGCCGACTCGGGACCAACAACTCGGACAAACACTTACGGAAAAACATCTTTTGTTACATATTTTAGGATGAAATCTGAAAATTTTCCCGCTATCCGGCATAAGCAGTTTTTAATCCAGTAACAAGACCCGAATCGGCCGGATTGCAGCGGGATGAGTGACGCTCTTTTAACTTGGCACGCACCGCGCATTATCTCTATGCAGGCTAAATGCATACGAAAAATTTGCTTGACGCCAATTCTTCGTTCCTCGTATAACGACAGTGCCCTTTCATTCAATCTGATTTGCGCACAGCCGTGAGGGCCTCAATGGTGAATGAAATGGCAAGCAATTCGGCGCGAGCGCAAATGCGCGATATTTGAAACTCATCAAGGAAACAGGAAATGGAAACGGGTATCGTCAAATGGTTCAACGATGCTAAGGGGTTTGGTTTTATCACGTCGGATTCGGGTGGCGAGGACTTGTTCGCGCACTTTTCGGAGATTCGCGCCGAAGGCTTCAAGTCGCTAAAGGAAAACCAGCGCGTCTCTTTCGACGTCAAGGCCGGCCCGAAGGGCAAGCAAGCGGCGAACATTCAGCCGCTGTGAATCGCAGCAACGCTGCTTCTCGTACGCTGCCGGGCAATTGATTGTAGAGAGCCCTCGTTTAATGCGAGGGCTTTTTATGTGTATCGGGTTTTTCTTGCGATGCGCAATGTCCAGGTTTAAAAGAACGGCAGCGGTCGCGACCAAAATCGAATGGCTTCCTTGATTTTTTGAATCCGCCTTACTCGCGCTAAGTAATTCCCGGGACGCTAGTCCGCGACTGGGGCGCATCTCAAATCCACGCTCTCCGTACGCAGTCCAGCCCTAAACGACATGCTGTTCGAGTACGCAGCAGCCAACTGGTGCATACTTCCCGCAAAGCCACGCGTCCAAAGTATCTTCTTTCATGTCTGAACAGTTTCCGCCGGAACCGGCCCTGAATGTACCCATCGCTTTCGTCGACCTTGAAACCACCGGAGGCTCGACCAGCGAGCATCGCATCACCGAAGTCGGCGTAGTCGAAGTGGGACCTGCTGGCGTGTCGCGTTGGAGCAGCCTGGTCGACCCGCAGCAGCCGATTCCATCCTTTATTCAGCAGCTCACCGGCATCACGAACGCCATGGTGCGCGGCGCGCCGACCTTCGACGCCATCGCCCCGGCACTGTTCGAGCGCCTGAACGGCAAGCTGTTCGTGGCGCACAACGCCAGTTTCGATCGCGGCTTTTTGCGCGGCGAGTTTCGCCGGGTGGGACTCGCGTTCGACCCAGACGTGCTATGCACGGTGCGCCTGTCGCGCGCGCTTTTCCCCGCGGAGAAGCGCCACGGGCTGGACGCATTGGTGGAACGGCACGCACTCGTCCCGTCGGATCGCCACCGCGCGCTGGCCGACGCCGATCTGATCTGGCAGTTCTGGCAGCGTCTGCACGGCCTCGTACCGCTGGACGTCTTGCGGACGCAAATCGAGCGCACCACGCGGCGTTACCAGCTTGCCGGGGACATCACGGAAGACCTGCTCGATACGGCGCCGGCCGGATGCGGCGTGTATGTGTTCTATGGAGACGCAGACCTGCCGCTGTACGTCGGACGAAGTGTGCGCGTGCGACAACGGCTGCGCTCACATTTGACCGGCGAGCGGCGTTCGTCAAAGGATATTCGGCTTGCTCAGCAGGTGCGTCGTGTCGAATGGCGCGCGACCGGCGGCGAATTGGGCGCGATGCTCGCGGAAGCGCAGTGGATCGCCACGCTGCGCCCCGGTCATAACCGTGTGCCGCGCGTCACGAAGAGCGATCCGGCGGATGCGCCGTGGCCGTTTCCGGGGCCGGTTGTTTTCGAGGAGCGGGAGGAGGCGTCGCAGTCGCGCGCCTTTCACGTTGTCGACCGGTGGCATTACGTCGGCCACGCGTCTTCGCTTGCGCAGGCCGCGCAGTTGCATGCTTCGAGCGTCGCGGGACCATTCGAACCATCGACGTATCGCATCCTGCAGAGCCATCTCGCGCGCGGCTTGCGCTTGATGCCGCTGAGTGTATCGAGTGACACCCCCGTGCCGAGTCCTGCTTGAAGGAGCTCGTCTAAGCGCTTCCCGCTCAAAGCGAGTTGCACCCGGCATTCGCGTGCCGCCCCCGTGCAACCGCTCCAGGTCTGCGGCTCTCAAGCTTGCATGATCAACCGGTCGCGCCCACTCCACCGGTTTCACAGACATGGCCCAGCGCGCGCGTCAGCGCGCCCGAACGGGTCGAGTCGTAGCGCGTCAGCGATTTCCAGTTAGCCAGCGATTGCGCCACACGCGACGGACAATCCGGCGCGGCGCGCAGCGGCTGCACGCGTGCGAGCCCGGCCACGAGCGACTGTGTCAGCCGGTCCAACTGCGGTCTCGTACTCGTGGCGAGATCCGGCGCCGGCCCTTCGGGCGGCTGACTGCTGCGCCACGAGGCGAACAGCGCGTTTTGCACGTCCTTGCTTGCGTCGATCTGATCCTGGAAGAAGGCCCGAGCGAACGCCGGGTCCACATTCGCCGCCACGGCGCGCTTCTCGACGTCGGCAAGCAACGCGTTCTCCCGCGGCGTGTCGGTGATCTCCCGATGGTTCGCCCACTTCCAGCGCGCGACAGGTTCCGCCAATGCGAGACGTTGCGAAGCCAGCGCGATCAGATTGGTGAGGGCGGTGTCGTCGCCGTCCGCGATGGCTGGGACGGGCGCGAACGCGAGGGCCGCAAGGAACATAAGCGCGCATGATGCGCCGAAGCGATACGAACGATTCATGGAAGGCGGGCGTGGGCCGAGCGGCCGTCGAAGAAAAAACAGAAGGATAGACGATGTGCGGGAACGGATGCGCCGACCGGCGGAAAACAAGCGCGGCGACGTCGCGGGACTGCGGACGAGACACGTCCGCGTCGCGAGGGCGGCGCCGAACTCAACCGGCCATGTGCCGCTTGCCCGGATGAGTATCAAACGACTCGTGGGACGCGTGCACCCCATCGCCGCCCGCGGCACGCGCGGACGCCGATGCTGCATCGCGCCACTGCTCGATTATTTCGAGTCGCACGACTTGCGTTGTTCGTCGAAAAAAGCGCGAACGTGCTCAGGCAATTCCGCACCCAAAAATTCGACGCCAGCGGGCTCCGGATCCGGACTAAAAACTTTATCCGGGGTCGGAATCTTCGGCGGTTTGGCATCCATGGTCTCTCTCCTTTACAAACCGATTATCTGCCTCGGTCCCCGTTTCGCACCAGTATCTGATGCGACTGAAATGTTCTTTGTTGCTTTAACGGCACATGGCGGCAATGCAACATGGTATTTGAATAAAATTTTTCGGTTGATTCGGTAGGCGGGCCATCGATGGTGATCTTTAGGTCATCCGCGATTTTGTGCAATGCAGAATCGGCACGATTTTCGTCTTGCGAATCGCACGTCCGTTATTTACCGATCCCGCCCGCCATTTCATTCAACCCATTCAGTCAGTAAACGATTGATACCCCGATATCGTTGACGGGTAAGTACGCTTTCGAGCGTTTCGGTAAACAAACATGCTGCGCTTTCACGCGCTCGACGCAGGAATCTTCACGGGCTTGGCGTAGGCCGCTGGCTTGTCGGCGACTTCCACTTCTCCGTGGATTCGCGCTTGATGTCCGTCCGCGAACATGTAATACGGGAATGGGCGCGCGGGTTCCGATATGGCGTCGAGCCGCGCGACCAGTTCGGGCGCGAGCGTGAAGTCCAGCGAGCCGAGCGACTCCTGTAACTGATCCGCCCGCGTGGCGCCCACGATGATGCTCGATACGCCACGCTTCTGGTGCAGCCAGTTCAGCGCGACTTGTGCCATGGGGCGCCCGGCCAGATTCGCGACCGTCTCCAGTTCCGCGACGATCCGGAAGTTGCGCTCGGTCAGTTTGTCGAAGCCGGGCGGCGGCGCGCTGGCCATCGCCGCAAGACGCCCGTCGCCGGAAAAACCGCTTTTTTCGCATCGAAAAAGCGCATTGTCCGCGGGGTTGTGACGAGCGCCGTTCTTCCTGACACGAGCGTTGGCCCACATCGGCCAAAGTCCGCTGAGGTTTTCCGCAGGCCCATGCAGCCATCCTCGCGCGCCAAAACATCGCCGCCAAATGACAGGCCGGTTCGCGCCGTCACCGCCGCCTATCATTGAAGCAGCTATCCGCGGCCCTGAGTGCGGTGGATAACGGAAGCGCCGCGACTGGCGCGGAAGATGGCTGTGTTCGCCCTTCAGAGAGTTCGTCATGGAAAACGCTGTCTACTGGAATGGACGCCAGGTCGGAATCGAATGTGCCGGCCGGATCTTGTGGTTCCCGTCGGCACCGCAGGAAGCGGTCGTTGCATACGGGACTCGGCGAAACGAGACGGCGATTGTTGAAGATCCCGTCGTGGCCCGCAATCTTTCGATCACCGGTCAATACGACAGGCTGCGCGTGGGCGAGTAAGTGCAATGCGGCGCCTGGGTTGCCGTGGCAGCCAATGGCGACTCGGCTATAGAAAGTGCGGAAAGACAAAAAGCTCAGTCGCGAGGACTGGGCTTTTTGCTTGAATCTCGAAGCAAGAAGTTTGGTATTTCTCGACGCTGCTGGAAATTGCCAGGCTCCGCCGGAATGAGTAAAAGGGAAACGATCTCTCGCCAATGCGTGGGTGTCGCGCCAACGGCAGAGGACAGCGTGCCTCCTCTGGCTATAATTGCCGCTTTTTCGGCGTGTTCCCATGCAGATTGGCGGCTCCGACCTCGTATCCGGCGTTGCGCTTGTCATCGCTATTTCAATGGCGATTTCAATTTGTCTCGCCCGCTTCGGCTTCTTCAAGTCCGTTTTACAGCGCGAAATCTCTTCCAGCCGATTCCATGCAATTGACGGTCTACGCGGATATCTGGCATTGGGCGTCCTGGTGCATCACGTCGTAATCAACGAACAGTTTTATCGAACGGGATCATGGGATTTGACACCGTCGCGATTAAACACCTTTCTGGGACGCGGCTCGGTTGCCTTTTTCTTCATGATCACCGCTTTCCTTTTCTGGGGGCGAGTTATCGAGAACGGCGGCGGCATGGACACATTGAAGTTTTATGCGTCCCGCGTTCGTCGTCTGGTGCCGATGTACCTTGCGAGCGCGGGACTTGTCATCGCTACAGCCGCGGCGCTGACACATTTCCGCCTTTCGGTGCCGCTCGCCGACATCGCCGAACAAATCGCATCCTGGTTGCTTTTCACTATTCCCGGCGCACCGGATATCAATGGGCTTAAGCAGACCGGCCTGATCAACACTGTTTTCTGGTCGCTCGTCTACGAGTGGAAGTTTTATTTGATCCTGCCGTTCGCCGCAGCGCTTGCTGCCGGCGGTCGAACCTGGGTTGTGGCGACGGGTGCGGGACTCTGCATCGCGCTATTTTCACCGACGCAGATCGAGTGGTTTTTCGTCGGTGGCTGTGCCGCCGCTCATCTGGTCCGCGTCAGGGCGGTACGGGAACTGGCTGCGGGGTTGACTGGCTCAGTTGTCGCGCTTGGCTGCATTGCTGCAACAGCGCTTTACCAGGCTAATACGTATACGCCGCTCGGCGCCGCTTTGCTCTTCGCTCCCTTTGTTATCTTCGCGGCGGGTAATTCCCTTTTCGGCTTGCTCACCTGTCGTCCCGCACGGCTTCTGGGCCTTCTTAGTTATAGCGTGTATCTGCTTCACAACTGGGTGCTGTATCTCGCCTCGCGTTTGGTGAATCACTACACGCCGGTCGCGGACCTGTCGCCGGCACACTATTGGGCCTTGGCTGCCGCGGTCGCCACGGTGACTGTTATGTGTTCCGCCTTCACATACCGTTTCATCGAATACCCCTCTATCGGTGGAATTCGGAAGGCGATTCCTCGGCGATCATGGCGCCCCGCGCGGTGATGAAACGCCACCGTTGCCGCGCGATAATTTCGTCGCCGTGACCTCGCGGGGCGGTCGTCGAAGGAGCGCGGTTCGGCTTGCATGAACGAGTCGCCAGTAGCGGATACAGAGAACCTGAAAAGCAAAAAGCCCAGTCGCGAGGACTGGGCTTTTTGCTTGAAACTTATTGGTGCCGGAAAGAGGAATCGAACCCCCGACCTTCGCATTACGAATGCGCTGCTCTACCGTCTGAGCTATTCCGGCATCAGGAGAATCGAGATTATAGGGACTTCTTTATCAGCTTGGCAAGCCCCTGAACTCACTTTTTCGCTTCGAGATGGTAGCGGGTGACCCGGTCGACTTCGTTCTTCGAACCGAGGAACACGGCCACGCGCTCATGCAGGCTCTTGGGTTGAATGTCGAGAATGCGTTTCTCGCCGTTGGTTGCCGCGCCGCCCGCCTGTTCGACGATGAACGACATCGGATTGGCCTCGTACATCAGACGCAGCTTGCCCGGCTTGTCGGGCGTGCGCTTGTCCGCCGGATACATGAAGATTCCGCCGCGGTTCAGAATACGATGTACGTCGGACACCATCGAGGCGATCCAGCGCATGTTGAAGTCGCTCTGACGCGAGCCTTCCTTGCCGGCCTTCAATTCGCCGATGTACTGCTGAACCGGCGGATACCAATGGCGTTCATTCGACGCATTGATCGCATACTCGCGCGTTTCGACCGGAATACGCATATCGCTTTGCGTGAGCACCCACGAGCCTAGCTCGCGGTCGAGCGTAAAGCAGTTCACGCCGTTGCCGGTGGTGAGCACGAGCACGGTTTGCGGGCCGTACACCGCATAACCCGCGGCGACCTGTTGCGTGCCCGGCTGCAAGAACGATTGTTCGGTAGGCTGCTGACCGTCCGGGCAGCGCAGCACCGAGAAGATCGTGCCGATCGACACGTTCACGTCGATGTTCGACGAACCGTCGAGCGGATCGAACACCAGCAGGTATTCGCCCTTCGGGTAATTGGCCGGAATCGGGAAGAACTGCTCCATTTCCTCGGACGCCATGCCGGCCAGGTTGCCGCCCCATTCGTTCGCTTCGAGCAGAATTTCGTTCGACAGAATGTCGAGCTTCTTCTGCACTTCGCCCTGGACGTTTTCGCTGCCCGCCGTGCCGAGCGCATCCCCCAGCGCGCCCTTGCTGACGTGGTAGCTGATCGCCTTGCACGCGCGCGCGACGACTTCGATCAAAAGGCGCAGATCGGCAGGCAGGTTGTTGGTCTCGCGCTGCTGCTCGATCAGGTACTTCGTGAGAGTGGTACGACGTTGCAAAGCCATTGCTGTACTCCGGAGGCTTGAGGAATGTCTCGATTTTACCCGCTCGCTGTGCCGGCTCCGTGCTTTTAAAAACCAAAGGGCGCGAGGCGGTGGCGCGTGACACCGGCCGAGGCGGCGAATTTCAGGCTTTGCCGCGCGCCTTGCCGAGCGCGGCGTTGCCTCTGAGACTGGCCGCAAGCGCAGCGGCGCGGCCATGCTCGGCCGACACTTTCGGCATTTTCGGGCGGTCCGCCTTGGGCATGGGTTCGATCTCGCGTTCGATCTGCTCGCCGGCCGCCGCGGTGGCGACGCGCAGATCGTAGGCGATTTGCAGATGGAGCCAGAACTGCGCGCTCGCACCGAAGTAGCGCTCGAGGCGCAGCGCCGTATCCGCGGAGATGGCGCGCTTGCCGCGCACGATGTCATTGATGCGCGGCGCCGGCACGCGCAACGCCAGCGCCAGCGCATTCACGGACATGCCGAGCGGCTCCAGAAACTCGCTGCGCAGAATCTCGCCCGGATGAATCTCCGGGATGCTGTCGCCGGTATCGATGTCGGAGAAATCGATGCTGTTCAGATCGGAGCGTTTGATGACCATGCCGGTCTCCCAATAGTCAGTGATAGTCGACAATCTCGACATTCAGCGCCTCTCCGTCGACAAAATGAAAACAGATGCGCCATTGCGCATTGATCCGAATACTCCATTGCCCGCTGCGCCGGCCTTGCAAGGCTTCGAGCCGGTTGCCGGGCGGCGCGTGCAGACTGTGGATGGAGCTGGCGGCGTCGATCATCAGCAGCTTGCGGTGCGCGAGCGCCTGCATGTGAAGCGGCAGTGAGTGCACGAACTTGCCCTGAAAAATTCTCGCCGTGGCCTTGTCGCCGAATGTCGTGATCATGGGATGATATAACGCATCGCGTTAAACGTAAAGAGTTAAATGGATGCGTTTACTTTCACTCCGCCGGCGTCAAACGAACAGTCGTCCGGATGGCTAACCTTGAGCGCCGCGGGCCGGCCGACTCGCAAACGCGCACGCACACGCACACGCGCGGGACGAAAAAAAGCCGGCAACACGTGCCGGCTTTCCGATGCAAGAACAGCTTTCAGGTGTGCATCACGCGAGCGCTTTCTCCACGATCTCGCGCACGTCGCGCGATTTCACCTGCGACGCCACTTGCTCCAGCGCCGCACGCATGCCCTCGCGCAGCGTCGGCGTGAAGCGGCGCCACAGTTCGAGCGAGCGGGCGAGGCGGGCGGCCACTTGCGGATTGATGGCGTCGAGCGCGATCACCTGGTCGGCCCAGAACGCGTAGCCCGAGCCGTCTTCGGCGTGGAACTGCGCCGGGTTGGCCGCGCAGAAGCTGAAGATCAGCGAGCGCGCGCGATTCGGGTTCTTCAGGTTGAAGGCCGGATGCGTCATCAGTTTGCGCACGATCTCGATCACCGGTCGCTGCGCGCTGCCACGCTGCGTGGCTTGCAGCGCGAACCACTTGTCGATGACGAGCGGCTCCTTCTCGAAGCGCCGGTAGAAGTCGTCCAGCGCCTGCTGCGCCTGCGCGCCGCCGCCATGCGCAGCCGCCGCGTTGAGCAGCGCCGCAAGCGCCGCCGAGCGGTCGGTCATGTTGTTCGCGGCATCGTATTGCGCGGACGCGAGGCGCACGGCGTCGGCCGGATCGTCCAGTTCCACGAGATACGACAGCGCGAGATTCTTCAGCGTGCGATGACCGGCGGCCTCGGGTGTCGCTTCATATGCGCCGGGCGTGCGATGTTGTTCATACACCGCGAGCCATTCGTTCTTGAGCGCATTCGCCAGGCGCTTGCGCACGAACTGTCGCGCGGCGTGCACGGCGGCCGGATTGGATTCCGCCATCTGCTCGGCGAGATATGCTTCGGACGGCAGCATCAACGCCAGTTCGCGGAACGAAGGCGAGAGCGTTTCGTCGGTGAGCACGCGGGCGAACGCGGCGACCACCGAGTCGTCGAGTTCCAGCGCAACGCCGGTGGCCGCGCGTCCGGCGAGCGCCAGCAGTTCACGCGTGGCGAGCCGTTGGCCGGCTTCCCAACGGTTGAACGGATCGCTGTCGTGCGCGAGCAGGAACGCCAACTGTTCGGCGGAGTAGTCGTATTCGACGATCACCGGCGCCGAGAAATTGCGCAGCAGCGAGGGCAGCGGGTCTTGCGCCACATTGACGAACGTGAAGGTCTGTTCGGTCTGCGTGAACTCGAGCACGCGCGTGGTGGAGGCCGACGCCGCGGCATCGCCTTCGAGTTGCAGCGGCAGGTCGCGGCCGTCCTTGCCGATCAGGCCGATCGCGAACGGAATCAGCAGCGGACCCTTTTGCGTTTCGCGCGCGGCAGGCGCGGCCTCGCCATAGCCTTGCGTGAGCGTCACGCTGTAGCGCTGCTGCGCGGCGTCGTACTTCGTGCGCACGGACACGCGCGGCGTGCCGGCCTGGCTGTACCAGCGCTCGAACTGCGCCAGATCGCGGCCGTTCGCATCGGCCAGCGCATGGCGGAAATCGTCGCAGGTCACGGCCTGCCCGTCATGACGCTCGAAGTACAGGTCCATGCCCTTGCGAAAACCCTCGCGGCCGAACAGCGTCTGATACATCCGCACGACTTCCGAGCCTTTCTCGTAGACCGTCATCGTGTAGAAGTTGTTGATCTCGACGTAGCTTTCCGGGCGCACCGGATGCGCCATCGGACCCGCGTCCTCGGCGAACTGCATCTGGCGCAGCACGCGCACGTCCTCGATACGCTTGGTGGCGCGCGCGGCTTCGTCGCTACCGTTGCTCTGGCCGCCGGCCATGTCGGCCGAAAACTCCTGATCGCGGAACACCGTCAGGCCTTCCTTCAGGCTCAACTGGAACCAGTCGCGGCAGGTCACGCGATTGCCAGTCCAGTTGTGGAAGTACTCGTGGCCGACCACCGCCTCGATGTTCGCGAAGTCGGTATCGGTTGCCGTCTCGGGGTTCGCCAGCACGTACTTCGTGTTGAAGATGTTGAGCCCCTTGTTCTCCATCGCGCCCATGTTGAAGTCGCTCACCGCGACGATCATGAAGCGGTCCAGATCGAGTGCGAGCCCGAAGCGTTTTTCGTCCCAGCGGATCGAATGGATCAGCGAATCCATTGCGTGACGGGTCTTGTCGAGATCGTGCGGTTCGACCCACACCTGCAAAAGCTTTTCCTTGCCCGAACCGGTTTTCACGCGTTCCTCGAGCGCGACCAGCTTGCCCGCGACCAGCGCGAACAGATAGCTCGGCTTTCTGAACGGATCTTCCCAGCGCGCGAAATGGCGGCCGTCCGGCAAATCGCCTTCCTCGAGCAGATTGCCGTTCGACAGCAGCACCGGATAATCCGCCTTGCTCGCCCGCAGGGTGACCGTGAAGGTCGCCATCACGTCCGGACGGTCGAGGAAGTAAGTAATGCGCCGAAAGCCCTCGGCCTCACACTGCGTGAAGAAGTTGCCGCTCGATACATAGAGCCCCGACAGCGTGGTGTTCCCGGCCGGATTGCAGATGCTGGTGAGCGTGAGCTCGAAGCTGTCCGGCACGTTGTCGAGCAGCAAGCCGTGCTCATGCGCATGCGCATTGGCGAAGGGCTTGCCGTCGATCGCGGCGCCGACGAACTCCAGTTGCTCGCCCATCAGCTCCAGGTGCGCGGCGCGCGACGCGTCCGGATTGCGGCGCACGCGCATCGTGTTTCTGACGACGGTGCGTTCGGGGACCAGATCGAACTCCAGTGCGACGGTGTCGATCAGGAAGGCAGGCGGCGCGTAATCGGCGCGGCGGATCACATTGGGCGTTGCGGTATCGGCCATGGCGTTCTGTGGTGATGGGACTTGAGCGGCCGGCTGCCTGAAGCTCATATGAAGGCCATATGAAGGGCAATGAAAGCGCAGACCAGCCGGGCTTGTCGGGCCATTGTACAAAGCCTCGGCGGATCGTGCGGGCCGAACTTTTTACCGAACCGCCAGGTCAGCGTATTATCGGGCGCCCATGCGGATAAGCCGTATGAATGGGAGAACCCAAGGCAGAGGCAACACTGAGGCTTCACGAGGTAGACCATGAAAATCAATCGATGGACCCGCCGCGCCACGCTGCTACTGGCGGCGCTGACGGTACTGCTGTCCGGCTGCACCACCTATGTCACCACCCAGGTCACCGCGTTCTCGGACTGGAGCGGCAGCGACGCTACCCGTACCTACGCGTTCACGCGGGCGGCGGATCAGCAGAACAATCTGGAACTCAGCACTTACGAGCGCATCGTCGCCAACGAACTCGCCGCGCATGCGTTCCGCCAGGTCGACACCGCGCAGGCGCGTTACCTGGTCGGGCTCTCGTATGGCATTCGCTCCGACATGGTGACGGTCGCCGAGCCGGTGTATTACAACCCGTGGCCGGCGCCTTATTGGGGAAGGCCGTTCGATCCGTGGGGTCCCTGGGGGCCTTGGGGTCCGTTTCCGACCGCTTACGTGAATCAGAGCTACCCGATCTTCACGCATCTGCTGGGCGTGCGGATTACCGAGCGCGCCACCGGCAAGGAGGTCTATAACGTAACGGCGCGCAACTCGGGCGGCGAGTCGTCGCTGGTGCGGGCCATGCCGTATCTGGCGCGCAGCGCGCTGGCCGATTTCCCGATCGGCAACGGCGTGGTGCGCACGGTGAAGATTCCGCTCGACAAGAACGGCGGCGCCTCGAACGAAGTGGCCGCGACCGGCGCCGCGCCAGCGGCCGCGCCGGCGCCGGCGTCGGGCGCGAAAGCGGTGCAGTAGGCAAGCGGTGCGAAGCCGGCGCGCGCAAAAGGCGTCGGCTGTGGCACGGCTCAAACGGCCCGGCAGGTCATCCTCGCCGGGCCGTTTTCTTTGGCGCGCCGCGATGCGCCGCGCGGTGAGGCGGGCGTTGCACCGCCGCCCTCAGGCCCGGCCGCGCTTGCGAACCACGGCTAAACTCCCACGCCGCACAACGCCAGCACGCCCAGCACGATGAATATCACCGCCGCGATGCCGTGCACGAGCGTCGTCGGCAGGCGATGCGCGAAGCGGTCGCCGAGCAGGATCGCCGGCACATTGGCGATCATCATGCCGACCGTGGTGCCCGCCACCACGCCGACGTAATCGTGAAAGCGCGCGGCGAGCGCCACCGTCGCGATCTGCGTCTTGTCGCCCATCTCCGCAAGAAAGAACGTCACCACGGTCGCGCCGAACACGCCGAAATGCGTGCGGCTGGTATCGGCTTCGTCCGCGTCGAGTTTGTCCGGCACGAGAATCCACAAGCCCATGCCGATGAACGATACCGCCAGCGTCCAACGCATGATGGTCGGCGTGAGCAGCGAGCCGAGCCACGCGCCGAGCGCGCCGGCGCAGGCGTGATTGATGAGGGTGGCGGTCAGCACGCCGAGAATGATCGGCAGCGGCTTGCGATAGCGCGCGGCCAGCACGAGCGAGAGCAGTTGTGTTTTGTCGCCGATCTCGGCGAGCGCGACCGCTCCGGTCGAAATGATGAAAGCGTGATCCACGTTGTATAGGTTCCCCGGGCCGAGATGTGAACGAGCGACGACCCACGACACGCCGGGCCCTCTTGCGGCGCGTGTGGATCATCGGTCTCGCCAGGCCAGAGGCTGCGGCTGCCATGGCCGTACAGGCCAAGTGTGTTGACAGACGCCCCCGCGAACCGCACGTGCGATGCACCGGACAGCGGTGCGGACGTGCCGCGGGGCGGCTACTCCCCAATGAGGGACGGAGTATAGCAGGCGTGACTGTCCTTATGCGCAACGGGGACGCCGCAGGCCAGTACGGGAACGGCGCGATTGGTTGGCACGGCGAAGCGGGCCTTGGACTGCATGGATAGCCGCTCGCTCACGCGCCGGCCGACGTTATTGAGATGTTCCCAGGTGAAACAGTTCGTGGAAAGTTAAATGAAAGTATGTGTCCGTTAATCCCCGGCATCGCGCCGCCGGGGAGCGTCGCAAACCGTCCCGCACCCGATCCGATCAGGGCGGCGGGGCCGCCGGACCGGCGCGAAACGGCTACTTCGCGGATCCGTGGCACTGGCGAGACGGATTACAGATAGATACGTCTTTTCCGGCTGATTTAATCCAGAATATTCAGTATGATTCCGGCGACCCAAGGAGCCCGAGACCATCCACCAACAAATATCAAAAGGCACTTAATAATCGGACCAAAGTGCCGTTAATCCGCTGAACCTACATAAAAGACGATTGGTTTGACCCCGGCTGGAGATTGCCGGTCCGCGCGGCGCCTACACGCTGTGACGGCTGTGTATTCCGTCAGGCGCTTCAGCCTCTCCCTGCTTCTACGCGCGAACACCGATATGCCCGATCCGCACTGGACCATTCCGGTCGCTCGCTGGTCTTGCTGGCCTGCTGCCGCATCCGCACCACCCGATATCGGCTTTATCGAGCCGATCGTGCGGCGTCGCCTGAGCACGCTGTCCAAAGCCGCGTTGAAAGTTGCGCACGATTGTGTCGCGCGGAACGAGGTTCGGGTCGTATTCGCCTCGCGCCACGGCGAATTGCGGCGCACCACCGACATTCTGCGCGCCATCAGCGCGGGCGAGCCGGTCTCGCCGACCGCGTTCAGCCTGTCGGTGTTGAATGCGATGACGGGCGTGTTCGGCATCGCGCGCGGCGACCGCTCGGCGGCCAGCGCGATCTCGGCCGGCGCCGAGACGCTCGGCTACGCGCTGCTGGAAGCCTACGCGCAACACGCCACCGAGCCGGGCGCGCCCGTGCTGCTGGTGTACGCTGACGAACCGGCCGACACAGCCTACGGCACGATCGAGGACGAAGTGCAGGGCGGCGCGATCGCGATCCTGCTGGATGACGAGGCGGCGACGGGGCGCCTGACGTGCACGCGGTCCGCGGCCGGCGAGGCTCAGGCAGCGCCGCCAATCGAGGCAATCGAGGCAAACCAGGCAGGCGAAACAAACAAGGCAAGCCCCACGCCCCCCGCCGAGCGTTTCGCGACCCAAAGCCAGGCGCTGCTGCACTGTCTGGAAACCGGCGCGACCACCGCCTGGCAAGGCGCCGGGGTTATCTGGCATTGGAGTTGGCATGATCGCGCGGCTTGATTACATCTGGCGGTTCTGCGCGACGGGCATGGCCTTCGTGGTGTTCGGCGTGTGCGGACTGCTGTTTTCGGTGCTGGTGTTTCCGTTCGCGTGGCTGTGGCCGCATCGCGCGTCGCGCCAGTTCGCGGTGACGACCGTGATTCACTGGTTTTTCCGCGCGCTGGTCGCGGTGCTGCAGCGCATCGGCGTGATGGAACTCGAGGTGTCGGGCGCGCGGATGTTGCGCGCCGGCGGTCCGGCGATCGTGGTCGCCAATCACCCGACCTACCTCGACGTGATGGTGCTGCTGTCGCTCACCCCGCATGCCTGTTGCGTGGTGAAAAACGCGCATTGGGGCAACCCCTGTTTCTGGGGCATCGTGCGCTCGGCGGAATACGTGAGCAATGCCGATCCCACCGATCTCGTCGAAGCCGGCGCGCGGCAGCTCGCGGCAGGCTATACGATGATCATTTTTCCCGAAGGCACGCGCAGCCCCGCGCCGAACCGGCTGCACGCGTTTTCGCGTGGTTTCGCGCACATGGCGTTGAAGGCCGGCGCGCCGATCGTGCCGGTGCTGATGGATTGCGACCCGCCCGCGTTCACCAAGCAGATGCGCTGGTACGACGTGCCGGCGCGCGCGTTCCGCATACGTGTGAACGTGCTCGAGCCGCTTGGCGTCGAGCAGTTCGCGGACGACGACACTACACCGGCTCTCGCCGCGCGCAGCGTGACGAGCGCCGTCGAGGCACACATTACCCGGCACCTGTTCGATTATGGATTCTTTAAAACTGGAAATTAAACAGCTTCTGATCGAAGCTCTCGATCTGGAAGACCTGAGCCCCGCCGATATCGACGACGACGCACCGTTGTTCGATACCGACGGCATCGGTCTCGATTCGATCGACGCGCTGGAAATCGGCATCGTGCTGCGCAAACAATACCAACTGACCATCGCGGCGAACGACGAGCGCACGCGCGAGCACTTTCGCTCCATCAGCACGCTGGCCGCGCTGGTGGCGAGTCAGCGCGAAGCGGCGCAGGTTGTCGGCGAAACTACAAAGAAGGGGGAATAAACCGTGTCCGAGGCTGAGATTCTTGAGCGCATCCGCGCCATTTTCAAAGAGAACTTCGCGATCGAGCCCGAGCGTGTCACGCCCGAGGCGCATCTGTTCGAAGACCTCGATCTCGACAGCATCGACGCCGTCGACCTCGCGATCAAGCTGCAGGAAATGACCGGCCGCCGCATCAAGCCCGAGGAGTTCAAATCGGTGCGCACCGTCGGCGACGTGATCGTTGCCGTCGAATCGCTGCTGGCGGCACAGGGCTGATGCATTCCGTGCGTCCGCGAATGCAGGCGGCGTCGGACCGGGTCGCGCAGGCCTCGCCTCGCGCGGGGCGCCATTGGGCCAAAACCGTCTTGCAGGTGCTGTTGAAACTCGCGTATCCCGCGCTGATCCTGTGCGCGTGGCGCTGGGACACGCCGCGCTATGTCGGCTGCATGCTGTTCGCGATCCTGTGGCTGCAGCGCTGGGCCGGCAGCGGCCCGGTCGCGACTTCGCTGCGGCGTCTTTCGACGATCGACTGGACCGTGGTCGGCTTGCTGAGCTGCGCGTCCGCGGCGATCGTCTTCACCAACAGCGAATTGTTGTTGCGCCTCTATCCGTCGCTCGTGAATCTCGGTTTGCTGATCGCGTTCGGCGCGACGCTCGTGCGCGGGCCGACGATGATCGAAAAATTTGCGCGCCTGGGCAATCCGGATCTGCCGCCTCGCGCGGTGCGCCATACGCGGCGCGTGACCCAGGTATGGTGCGTGTTCTTCGCGCTGAACGGCGCGTTCTCCGCTTATACGGCGCTGTACTGGAGCCGCGCGAGCTGGTCGCTCTATAACGGCGCGATCGCCTATGGGCTGATCGGCGTGCTGCTGGTGGCCGAAGTGATCTGGCGTTATCTCGTGGTGCTGCCGCGCGCCGCGCGTTCGGAGGCCGCATGATCGCGCTGCATGATCTGTTGACGGCCGAGGCTTCGGCGGCGAATGCGCCGGTATGCCGCGATGGCGGTGCCGTGCTCGATCGCACGGCGTTTCGCGCGCGCGTCTCGGCATTGGCCGCGTTGGTGCGGGAGCGGTCCGCGCAACGCTACGCGTTGTGCATCGACGATCCGTTCGATTTCTCGTGCGCGCTGTTTGCGCTGTTCGCGTGCGGCAAGGAGCCGGTGATTCCGGCCAATGCGACGCCGGGCTATCTGGCCGATCTCGCCGACGCCTACGATGTGGTGTTGAGCGACGCCGACCTGCCGCCCTTCGTGTGGGATGCTGCTGCCAACACCAACACCAACACCAACGCCAACGCCAACACCAACGCCAACGCCAACGCCAACGCCAACGCCAACGCCAACGCCAACGCCAACGCCAACGCCAACGCCAACGCCAACGCCGCCGATGCGCCGCGCGGCGCACCCACCGCATACACGATCGATCCGCAAGCCCCGCTCACGCTCTACACATCGGGCAGCAGCGGCCGTCCCAAACCGATCCGCAAGACGCTCGCGCAATTCAACGCCGAAGTGCACACGCTGGAACAGCAGTGGGGCGCGCTGGTCGGCGACGCGACCATGCTCGCGAGCGTCCCGCATCATCACATCTACGGCCTGCTGTTTCGCGTGCTGTGGCCGCTGGCGGCGGGCCGCGCGTTCGACCGCGCGGTCAGCATCGAACCCTTGCATCTGCAAACGCAGATCGGGCACTGCGGCGCGACCGTGGTGGTCTCGACGCCCGCGCAACTGTCGCGCTGGCCCGCGCTGCCCGGCTTCGCCGCGTTGACGCCCGCGCCGCGCGCGTTCTTCTCGTCGGGCGGGCCGCTCGCGCTGGAAGCCGCGCAGGAATATGCCGCGGCCTTCGGCGCCGCGCCGCTCGAAATCTACGGCAGCACCGAAACCGGCGGCATTGCGTGGCGTCGCCAGGATCAGGGCGACGCATGGCGACCGGTGACCGGCATCGAAGTGCGTCGCGACGAAGACGGCGCGCTGAACGTCCGCTCGCCGCATCTCGATCACGACGGCTGGCATCGCACCGACGACAAGATCGCGTTCGACGCCGACGGCCGTTTCCGTCTGCAAGGCCGGCTCGATCGCGTGCTGAAGCTCGACGGCAAGCGCGTCTCGCTGCCGGAACTCGAAGCGCGGCTCGCGTTGCATCCGTATGTCGTGCAAGCGGCGATCGTGCCGCTCGAAGGCGCTTCGCGCGAGCGCGTCGGCGCCGTGGTGGCGCTGACCGAAGCGGGCAGCGCGGCGTTGCGCGGCCAAGGTCGCGTGCTGCTCGCGAAAACGCTGCGCCGTCATCTCGCTGAATATTTCGATGTGGTCGTGCTGCCGCGCCACTGGCGGTTTCGCGTGACCTTGCCGTTCGACGCGCGCGGCAAGCTGCCGGTCGCCGCGGTGGCGGCGGCTTTCGAGCCGCGCGCCGAGGGCGTGGAAGTGCTCGCCGAAGCGCGCAGCGGCGACACGCTGCATTACGAGCTGCGCGTGCCGCCGACGCTCGCGCATTTCGCCGGCCACTTCCCCGGTCTGCCGATTCTGCCGGGCGTGGTGCAGGTGGATTGGGCAATGCGTCTCGCCGCCGATCATCTGCCGGCCGTCAGCGCGGTTGCGTCGATCGACCGCCTGAAGTTCATGGCGCCGGTGCCGCCCGGCGCGGTGCTCGATCTCACGTTGGCTCACGACGCCGCGCGCCGGCGCGTGCAGTTCAGTTATCGGCTGAGCGGCCGCGACTGCGCATCCGGTGTGATCGTGTATCGGGAGCCCGCGTGATGAGCTTCGCTCCGTGCATCGTCATTCCGATCTACAACCACAAGGACGCGATCGGCGGGACCGTCGCCCATCTCGCGGTGCACGGCTTGGCCGTTTTCGTCGTCGACGACGGCAGCGATGAGCCGACCCAGCACGTGCTCGCCGCGCTCGTGCGGCAATACGCGGGGCAACTCACGCTGCTGCGTTTGCCGGTCAACGGCGGCAAGGGCGCGGCGGTGATGGCGGGCCTGCGCGCCGCGCGCGCGGCGGGCTACACGCACGCGTTGCAGATCGACGCCGACGGCCAGCACGACGCCACCGACGTGCCCCGTTTCATCGACGCCGCGCGTGCCGACCCGGGCGCGGTGATCCTCGGCCGACCGGTCTACGACGAGAGCGTGCCGAAAGCGCGCCTCTACGGCCGCTATCTGACGCACGTATGGGTATGGATCGAAACGCTCTCGCTGACGATCCGCGATTCGATGTGCGGCTTTCGCCTCTATCCGCTCGCGCTGGCCTGCGATCTGATCGACCGCGTGCGGTTGCCGACGCGCATGGACTTCGACATCGAGATTCTCGTGCGCCTCTACTGGCGGCGCGCGGCGTTCCGTTCGATTCCGACGCGCGTCACGTATGCCGCCGACGGCGTCTCGCATTTCGACGTGCTGTGGGACAACGTGCGCATCAGCCGCAGTCATACGCGGCTCGTGTTCGGGATGCTGTGGCGTCTGCCGATGCTGCTCGCGCACAAGCTGATGCCGCGCCGCTCTGCTATCGCAACCGCAACCGCGGAAAGCGCGCAAGACTGGTGGCGTATCGCCGAACGCGGCTCTCACCTCGGCATGTCCTTGCTCGCGCTCAGTTGCAAGCTGTTCGGCCGACGCTTCACCTCGCTCTGGCTGCATCCGATCGTCGCGTATTTCCTGCTGACGGGCCGCGCCGCGCGCGAGGCGTCGCGCAACTACTTCAGACGTCTCGGCGAGGCCGCGCCGCAAGACGATACGCCGCGCCCCGGCTGGCTGTCCGCCTACCGGCACATGCTGGCCTTCGCGCAATCGGGCTTCGACAAGCTCGCCGCATGGTCGGGCCGCGTGAATACCGCCGACGTCACGTTCGAGGATCCTTCCGCGTTCGAGGCATTGGTCGCAAGCGGCAAGGGCGCGCTCGTGATCGGCGCGCATCTCGGCAACCTGGAAATGACTCGCGCGCTCGCCGCGCGCGGCGCATACGCGAAGGTCACGGCGGTCGTCTATACGGAGCACGCGCGGCGTTTCAATAGCGTGCTGGCGTCGGCCAACAGCGAGTTCGCCCGGCATCTGCTCGAAGTCAGCGACTTCGGACCGGAGACCGCGATGATGATGCAGGAGCGTGTCGATGCGGGCGAGCTGCTGGTGATCGTCGGCGACCGCGTTCCCGCGCACGAAGCGGGCCGCACCACCGAAGCGCAATTTCTCGGCTCGGCCGCGCCCTTCGCGCAAGGCCCCTACGTGCTCGCGCATGCGCTGGGCTGTCCGGTCTATCTGTTCTTCTGCCTGAAAGAGCGGGGCGGCTATCGCCTGTATTTCGAGCCGTTCGCCGAACGCATCGAGTTGCCGCGCCGCGAACGCGCGCAGCATCTCGCCGCGTGGGCGCAGCGCTACGCGGCGCGGCTCGAACACTATTGCCGCAAGGCTCCTTATCAATGGTTCAATTTCTTCGATTTCTGGGCCAGCCCCAAGCGAGGCGCGAATGGCCGAACATGATCTGATCGAAACGCCGAGCGCAAGCGCAAACGAAAACGCAAATGCAGACCCGGTGTTGATCGGCGCGCGCAAGCTGACGATCGAAGAGGTCGTCGCGATCGCGCACCATCGCGCGCCGGTTGCGTTGAGCGCCGATCCGGCGTGGCGCGCGCGCATTCAGCGCGGCGCGGATTTCCTGCGCCGTCATCTGGCGGCGGGCGCGACCGTCTACGGCGTGAATACCGGTTACGGCGACGCATGCGTGGTCGACGTGCCGATGGACCTGGTCGAAGCCTTGCCGCTGCAACTGACGCGTTATCACGGCTGCGGCATGGGCCGGCATCTCGACGACGCGCAAACGCTGGCCGTGATCGCCGCGCGGCTCAACTCGCTCGCCTATGGGTTTTCCGGCGTGCGCCCCGTCTTGCTTGAACGCCTTGCCGACCTGATCAATCATCGCGTGCTGCCGCGCATTCCGTCCGAAGGCTCGGTGGGCGCGAGCGGCGATCTGACGCCGCTCTCGTATGTGGCCGCGGCGCTCGCGGGCGAGCGCGACGTGATGTTCGAAGGCCGCTTGCGCGATGTGCGCGACGTGTGGAGCGAACTCGGCCACGCGCCGCTCACGCTCGCGCCGAAGGAAGGTCTCGCGTTGATGAACGGCACCGCGGTGATGACGGGCCTCGCCTGTCTCGCGTTTGCCCGCGCCGATCATCTGACGCGGCTCACCGCGCGCCTGACCGCGCTCTCCACGGTGGCGCTGGACGGCCGCGCCGCGCACTTCGACGCCATGCTGTTCGAAGTGAAGCCGCACGCCGGCCAGGCCGAAGCCGCCGCGTGGATTCGCGACGATCTGAGCGGACGCGACGATACGCCGGGGCATCGTCTGCAAGACCGCTATTCGATTCGCTGCGCGCCGCATGTGATCGGCGTGGCGCGCGACGCGCTGTCATGGGTGCGCCGCGACGTCGAGAACGAGCTGAACAGCGCGAACGACAATCCGCTGATCGATCCCGACAACGAACGCGTGCTGCACGGCGGCAACTTCTACGGCGGTCATATCGCGTTCGCAATGGACTCGCTGAAGGTCGCGGTCGCCAATCTCGCCGATCTGATGGACCGTCAGCTTGCGCTGCTGGTCGACGTGAATTTCAACAACGGCTTGCCGCGCAATCTGTCGGGCGCCGCGCCCGCGCGCGCCGCGATCAATCATGGCTTCAAGGCCGTGCAGATTTCGTCGTCCGCGTGGACGGCCGAGGCGCTGAAGAACACGATGCCCGCGAGCGTCTTTTCGCGTTCGACCGAGGCGCACAACCAGGACAAGGTCAGCATGGGCACGATCGCCGCGCGCGACTGCTTGCGCGTGCTCGAGTTGACCGAGCAGGTCGCCGCCGCGCATACGCTCGCAACGGTGCAAGCCGCGCGTCTGCGTTTGAAGATCGATAGCGCCACGCCGATTCCCGCGCCGCTGCAAGCGTTTATCGACAGCGTGAGCGCGCAGTCGCCATTCGTCGACGAAGACCGCGCGTTGGAAAACGAACTGCGCGCGCTGACCGCGCGCATCGCCGCATGCGAATTGCTGCACGACTATCGCGGAGGCGCGAACGCATGACCCGCTCCCGCAAAACGCTCACGGCAAGCGCGATGGTCGAAGTGCCGTTTCACGATGTCGACGCGATGAACGTGTGCTGGCACGGCCACTATCTGAAGTACTTCGAGATTGGCCGCGCGGCTTTGTTGCGCGCGTTCGATTACGACTATCGCGAGATGCAGGCTTCGGGTTATCTATGGCCGATCGTCGAGGCGCATCTGAAGTATGTGCGGCCCGCGACTTACGGCCAGCGGATCGAAGTCCGCACCGAACTGCTCGAACACGAAAACCGCCTGAAAATAGGCTATGAAATCGTCGATTGCGGGTCCGGCACGCGGCTGACGAAGGGCTACACGATCCAGGTCGCCGTCGACGCCGCGACGCAGGAGTTGCAGTTCGTGTCGCCGCCGGTCGTGTTCGCCAAGCTGGAGCGCGTATGGGGACGATGAAGTTGCGCCGCACGGCAGCGGGCCGTTTGATCGGATTGAGCGTGGCAAGCATGGCAAGCGCGGCATGCTTGCTGAGCGTATCGGCCATCGTGAGCTGGCCGGCCACGGCCCGCGCCGCGGAAACAACGCCCACTGGCAACCCCGCCCTGGTCTCCCAAATCGCTTCACACCTCGCGCAAGCCAAAGGCGTGCGTGCGCAATTCACGCAAACCCAGACGCTTGCCGCGATGAAGCAGCCGCTCGTCAGCACCGGCTCGCTGCTGTTTTTCCGCGAGCGCGGCGTGATCTGGCGGATCGACACACCGTACCAGGCCACCTATGTGATCACCGACAGCGGCGTGACCGAAGTCGACGCCAACGGCCGGCGCGTGACGGCCCGCGGCGCGCAAGGCACGCGCGGCGTCGCGCAAGTTTCGAAGATGATGCGTGCGATGCTCGGCGGCGATCTGTCGGCGCTGTATTCGCAATTCGACGTGCAGGCCGAGGGCAGCGCCGCGCAATGGCGCATGCAGCTCACGCCGAACCAGCCGCAAATCGCGCAATCGATCAAGGGCTTGCAGATGAATGGCGGCGACTATCTGCAAAGCTTGCGCATCACGCTCGCGAACGGCGACATCACGAAGCTCGACTTCGCGAAGAGCGCGGCGGTGACCGAACTCGCGCCGGCTGAGCGCACGCTGCTCGGAGCGCCGTGATGGACATGCTGCAACAGCGATCCGCGAAACAGGTGTGGGGCATACGTGCCGCATGGCTGTTGCTCGCGCTCGTCGCGTCGCTGTATTGCGGCTGGCGTTTCGCGGGACCGTCGCCGTTGCAGACCAATCTGCTCGCCTTGCTTCCCGCGACCGAAGCGGACCCCGTCGCCGAAAAAGCGGTCGATACGCTCGCGAGCGCGCTCGGCGACCGCACGGTTTTTCTCGTCAGCAGCAACGATGACGCGCACGCGAAAGCGGCGGCGAAGCAGCTCGGCGCGTCGCTGCAAAAGAGCGGGGCGTTCGGTTCGGTCACGGCGGAGTTGCCGCCGTTCGATTTGTCGCGGATCGCCGCCTTGTACATGCCGTACCGCTTCGGTTTGCTGACGCCGTCCGACCGCGCGGCCCTGGCGACGAGCAATGCGTCGAGCGCCACGGCGGGGGACGCCCCCAAAGAAGCCCCCAAGGCGCTGGCGGGCATGCTCGCCCAACGCATCTACAGCCCCTTGCGCGGCGGCCTGACCACGCCGCTCGCCGACGATCCGTTCGGCTGGCTCGAACACTGGCTCGGCGGCCTGCCGCTCGCCACGTCGAACCTCGAACTCGAAGACAACATGCTGGTCGCGCATCGCGGCGCCGACACGAGCGTGCTGATCGTCGCCACGTTGCGGGGCTCCGCCTACGAATCGAAAACTCAACACGCCGTGCTCGCCGCGCTCGCCCAAGGCGAAAACGCGTTGAAGCAGGCGTTCCCCGACGTCTCGGTCGCGCGAACCGGCGCCGTGTTCTACGCCGAATCGGCGCGCAGCGCCTCCGAACACGAGGTGCATCTGATCGGCGTCGCGTCGCTGTGCGGCATCGCGTTGCTGATGATGTGGGTGTTCCGCTCGCCGCGTCTATTGCTGCTCGGTTTCGTGTCGACGGCGCTCGGCATCGTCTGCGCGCTCGCCGTGACGATGCTGGTGTTCGGCAAGCTGCATCTGTTGACGCTCGTGTTCGGCGCGAGCCTGATCGGCGAAGCGGTCGATTACTCGATCCAGTACTTCGTCGTGTATCTCGGCGCGCAGCGCGATTGGGATTCGCGTCGCGGCGCGCGCACGGTGCGCCCGGCATTGACGGTCGCGCTGACGACCAGCCTGCTCGGTTACGCGATCCTCATGTGGGTGCCGTTTCCCGCGCTCAAGCAGATCGCGTGTTTCGCGATCGCGGGCATCGTGACGGCGTTCGCGTCCGTGCTGTGGCTACTGCCCGCGCTGCTCACGCACGCGCCGAAGCGCAGTCCGCAGCGCCTCTTTGCCGGCGCGGCGCGCGGGCTGACGGTGTGGCATCGCGCGATTGGCGGCAAGCGCGCGTGGTTCGTGGCGGCGCTGTTGCTGATCGTCGCGATTCCCGGCTGGCTGCGTTTGACGAGCGACGACGACATCCATCTGCTGATCGAGCGCGATCCATCGCTCGTCGCGCAGGAGGACAAAGTGCGCGCGGCGGTCGGCGTGGATAACAGCGCACAGTTTTTCGTCGTGCGCGGCGAGACGCCGGAACGCGTGCTGCAACGCGCCGAAGCGTTGGGTGCGAAGCTCGATGCGTTGAGCGGCACCGCGAACCAGGTCGGCGGCTATCAATCGGTGGCGCAGTTCGTGCCGTCCGCGAAACAGCAGACCGAAGACCGCGCGTTGCTCGCACGGCACGTATTCGACGATCCCGCCGCGTTGCGCGCCACGCTGCTGCAAGCGGGCTTCAAGGACGAAGTCGCGGATGCGTGGCTCGCGGCGTTCGCGCAACCGCAGCCCTTGCTGACGGTGGATAAATGGCTCGCCGCGCCCTGGTCGCAACCGTACAGGCATCTCTGGCTGGGCCAAGTCGATTCGAACACGCAAGCCTATGCGGCCGTGGTGATTCCGCAAGGCGTCACATCGCGCAACGAAGCCGCGCTGATCGCCACCGCCCAGGCGGTGCCGGGCGTCGCTTTCGTCGACAAGGCGGCGAGCGTGTCGAAGCTGTTCGGCGCTTACCGGGTGGACAGCGGCTGGTGGCTCGGCGGCGCGCTGGCGCTGGTGCTCGTGCTGCTGATGCTGCGCTACGCCCCGCGCGGCGGCATCGCCGTCACCTTGCCGGTCCTGCTCGCGGTGGGCGTCACACTCGCGGTGTTCGGCTACGCGCGCGTGCCGCTCAATCTGTTCAACTGGCTCGCCTTGATGCTGGTGCTCGGCGTCGGCGCAAACTATGCGGTGTTTCTGCGCGAAGGCTGTTTGCGCGCGGACGCGGATCTCGGCGCAGTGTGGACGGGCGTGCTGCTCTCGGCGGCCACCACGCTGCTGTCGTTCGGCATGCTCGGCATGAGCGCGATGCCGGCGTTGAAGAGCTTCGGCGCGACGCTCGCGCTCGGCATCGCGGTATCGGTGCTGCTCGCGCCGATCGGCATGCCATCGGAATCAAGGAGGCTCGCATGAATGCGCCATCGGTTTATTTACACGCGCTCGGCATGATCAACGCGCTCGGCGGCGACCTCGACCGTATCGTTCCCGCGCTCGCCGCCGCTCGCGCGCCCGGCATGGCGAACGCGCACACGGGCATCGGCGAGGCGTTCGTGGGTAGCGTGCTCGCGCCGCTCGATCTGGCGCCGCCCGCCGCGCTCGCCCGTTACGACTGCCGCAATAACCGCTTGCTGCTGGCCGCGCTCGCGCAGATCGCACCCGCGGTCGACGCCGCGCGCGCGCGCTTCGGCGCGGATCGGATCGGCGTGGTGCTCGGCACCAGCACGTCGGGCATCGAAGCGGCCGAAGCCGCGTTCGTCTATCAGGCCCAGGCGGGCGATCTGCCCGCCAACTTCAATTACCGGCAAATGGAAATCGGCACGGCCGCGCCGTTCGCCGCCGCCGTGCTCGACCTGCATGGCCCAGCGTTCACGATTTCGACCGCTTGCACGTCGAGCGCGAAGGCGTTCGCGTCGGCGCGCCGGCTGCTGCAACTGCAACTGTGCGATGCGGTGGTGGTGGGCGGCGTCGATTCATTGTGCGAGTTGACGGTGCAGGGTTTCGCATCGCTGGAATCGACCAGCGGCGTGCGCACCAATCCGATGAGCCGCAACCGCTGCGGGATCAACGTGGGCGAGGGCGCGGCCGTGTTTCTCATGAGCCGCGACGAAGCGGCGGTGCGGCTCGCGGGCGTCGGCGAATCGAGCGACGCGCATCATATTTCGTCGCCTGATCCCACCGGCGCGGGCGGCGAACTCGCGTTGCGCGGGGCGCTGGCCGATGCGGGCATCGCGCCGTCGGCGATCGGCTACGTGAATCTGCACGCCACCGCCACGCGCAAGAACGACGAGATGGAAGCGCATCTGATGGCGCGCGTGTTCCCCGGCGGCGTGGCGACCAGCGGCACCAAGCCGTTGACCGGCCATCAACTCGGCGCGGCCGGCGCGACCGAACTCGGCTTCGCATGGCTCACGCTCGCGCGCGACGATGTCGCGCTGCCGCGCCACCTGTGGGACGGCGAGGCCGACCCCGCGCTGCCCGCGCTCGATCTCGTCGAGAGCGAACGCTTCTTGCCGCGCGGCGCCGGCGAGCAGTACGTGATGAGCAATTCGTTTGCTTTCGGCGGCAGCAATGTCAGCCTGATTCTTGCCCGATGATTCTTGCCCGATAATGCGCGCGATGAACCCGACGCCAACTCTCCAGGAACTGATCGATCAACCGATCGAAGCGATCATCCCGCATCGGGGCACCATGCTGCTGCTCGACGCGGTGAGCAGTTTCAGCGAAGAGACGCTGAGCGCGCGCGCCACCGTGCGCGCCGACGCGTGGTATGCGAACGCCGAGGGCGCGATGCCCGCATGGATCGGCATCGAGTTGATGGCGCAGGCGATCGCCGCGCACGTCGCGTTGCTGGCCATGCGCGGCGGCGGCCGCGCGCGTCCCGGCGTGCTGCTCGGTTCGCGCAGCTACAAGGCGTTGCAGGCGTCGTTCGCGGGCGGCGCGCAATTGCTGATCCACGCCACCGAACTGCTGCGCAGCGAGGAAGGCCACGGCGCCTATGAATGCACGATCCACGATGGCGACGCGTGCTGCGCCGAGGCGGTGATCAAGGTGTTTCAACCGGCCGATTTTCAGTCATTCATCGAAGGGAGTTTCAGTTCATGAGCCGGCGTGTTCTCGTTACCGGCGCAAGCCGCGGCATTGGCCGCGCGATTGCGTATCAGTTGGCCGCCGACGGCTTCGCCATCTCCGTGCATTGCCGCACGGGACGCGCCGAAGCCGAGGCGGTCGCGACGGGCATCGCCGCGCAAGGCGGCACGGCGCGCGTGCTGCAATTCGACGTGCGCGAGCGCGCCGTGTGCCGCGAGGTGCTCGAAGCGGACGTGGCGGCGCACGGCCCGTATTACGGCATCGTGTGCAGCGCGGGCGTGACGCGCGACGCCGCGTTCCCCGCGCTCACCGAGGAAGACTGGGACATCGTGATCGAAACCGGTCTCGACTCGTTCTACAACGTCGTCCATCCGCTGACCATGCCGATGGTGCGCGCGCGCAAGGGCGGGCGCATCGTCACGATCGCGTCGGTGTCGGGCGTGATGGGCAACCGCGGCCAGGTCAACTACAGCGCGGCCAAGGCCGGTTTGATCGGCGCGACCAAGGCGCTCGCCGTCGAACTGGCGACGCGCAATATCACCGTCAATTGCGTGGCCCCGGGACTGATCGAAACCGGCATGCTCGACGAGATGCCGCTCGAACATGCATTGAAAACGGTGCCGATGAACCGCGTCGGCCAGCCTGCCGAGGTGGCGTCCGTGGTCAGCTTCCTGATGTCGGATGCGGCCTCCTATGTCACGCGCCAGGTGATCGGCGTCAACGGCGGGATGGTGTGATGAAGCGCGTCGTCATTACCGGCATGGGCGGCGTGACCGCGTTCGGCGATAGCTGGGACGTCATCGAAACGCGCCTGAAGAGCGGCGTGAACGCGGTGCGGCGCATGCCCGAATGGGATTACTTCGAATCGCTGCATACGCGGCTTGCGTGTCCGCTGCCGGCGTTCAACGCGCCCGCGCACTATCCGCGCAAGAAAACGCGCTCGATGGGGCCGGTCTCCCTGTACTCGGTGCGCGCGAGCGAACTGGCGTTGATGGACGCCGGCCTCGCCGAAGACGCGAGCATCAAGGACGGCCGCATGGGCGTCGCCTACGGTTCGTCGTCGGGCTCGGTGCAGCCGATTCGCGCGTTCGGCACGATGCTCGAAACCGGCTCGATGAGCGACGTCACGTCGAACAGCTACGTGCAGATGATGCCGCACACGGCGGCGGTCAACGTGAGCCTGTTCTGGGACCTGAAAGGGCGGATCATTCCGACCTCGTGCGCGTGCGCGTCGGGCAGCCAGGCGATCGGCTACGCGTATGAAGCGATCCAGGCCGGCAAGCAGACGCTGATGCTGGCGGGCGGCGCGGAAGAACTGTCGGGCCCGGCGGTCGCCGTGTTCGACACGCTGTACGCCACCAGCACGCGCAACGACGCGCCGCATCTCACGCCGCGTCCTTTCGACGCCGCGCGCGACGGCCTCGTGGTCGGCGAAGGCGCGGCCACGCTGGTGCTGGAGGAGTACGAACACGCGGTGGCGCGCGGCGCGCGGATTCACGCGGAGATCGTCGGCTTCGGCTGCAATTCGGACGGCGCGCACATGACCCAGCCGACCGCCGAAACGATGGCGCTCGCGATGCGGCTCGCGCTCGCCGACGCGCAACTGCCGCCGCAAGCGATCGCCTATGTGAACGCGCACGGCACTTCGACGGATCGCGGCGACATCGCCGAAAGCCATGCGACCGCGCAGACCTTCGGCGAGCGCATGCCGATCAGTTCGCTCAAGAGCTACGTCGGCCACACGCTCGGCGCGTGCGGCGCGCTCGAAGCGTGGTGGACCATCGAGATGATGAAGCGCAACTGGTATGCACCGACCTTGAATCTCGCGAACGTGGACCCGGCTTGCGCGCCGCTCGATTACATCGTCGGCGCGGGGCGCGAGATCGACGCCGAGCATGTGATGAGCAACAACTTCGCGTTCGGCGGCATCAATACGTCGCTGATTTTCAGGCGCGTTCGATGAGCGTGGCGGCACAACGCAAGCTGCAACGCGTGGTCGTGACCGGCATGGGCATCGTGTCGTGCCTCGGCAATACGCTCGACGAAGTGTCCGCCGCCTTGCGCGCGGGCCGCTCGCGCATCCAGCGGATCGACGCGTGGCGCGAGCGCGGCTTCGCCTCGCAGGTGGCGGGCGTCGCCTCGGTCGCGCACGAGCCGCCGTTCGAGCGCAAGCTCGAACGCTTCATGGGCGACACCGCGCGTTTCGCGTGTCATGCCGCGCGCCAGGCGATCGCCGACGCCGGGCTCGACGCCGCCGCGCTGCATTCGCCGCGCGCCGGCGCGGTGATCGGCTCGGGCGTCGGCGCGATGGCGAGTTACGACGCGGCGATGGCGATCGCCCATGCGCGCGGCGTCGAGAAAGTGCCGCCGTACACGGTGCCGCAGGCGATGAGCAGCACCGCGTCGGCGAATGTGGCGCAGGTGTTCGGGCTCGAAGGCGTCGGCTATTCGCCGTCGTCGGCGTGCACGACCTCGGCGCTCGCGCTCGGCCAGGCGATGCAACTGATTCAGAGCGGCCGTCAGCAGATCGTGCTGGCGGGCGGCAGCGAAGCGCTGCACGACAACATGACGCTGATGTTCGATGCGATGGGCGCGTTGTCGCGGCACTTCAACGACACGCCGCAAGCGGCGTCGCGTCCTTATGACACCGCGCGCGACGGCTTCGTGATCGCCTCGGGCGGCGGCGTGCTGGTGGTCGAAGCGCTGGAGCATGCGCTGGCGCGCGGCGCGCGCATCCACGCGGAGCTGACGGGCTTCGGCGAGTGCACGGATAGCGCGGGCATGGTCGCGCCGCGTGCGGCGGGGATCGCGCGCGCGATGCGCGGCGCGCTCGACGAAGCGGGCAAGCGGCCCGACTACGTCAACACGCACGCACCGTCGACGCCGCTCGGCGACATCGAGGAACTGCGTGCGTTGAACGAGGTATTCGGCGTGGCGTCCGGTGGCGAGGTTCCGGCGTTTTCGTCGACCAAGGGCATGACCGGGCATCCGCTCGGCGCGTGCGGCGCGCACGAGGCGATCTACACGCTGCTGATGATGCGCGACGGTTTCATCGCGGGCACGGCGGGCATCGAAACGCCGGAGCCCGATGTCGAACGCATGCCGCTCGTGCGAACGACGCGCGCTGCAAGTATCGACACGGCGATGTCGGTGTCGTTCGGGTTCGGCGGCAGTTGCGCGAGCCTGATGTTTGAAGCATGGCAGGGCGGCTGACACGGCCGCATTCGAAAAATCGAGGGTGACAAAAATGAAAAAAGCTTTGGTATGGGGCGCAGTGGCGGCCGTGGTGCTCACGCAAGCGGGCTGCGCGACGCAGGTGAAGTCGCTGCCGCTCGCGGCGGCGGGCGGCGAATCGCCCGGCGGCGTGGCGGTGAATGCCGGCAAGCAGGATCGTCCGGCGGTGAAGAGCCAGGTCGGCGGCGTGCCGGTGTATTTCGGCAAGCAGGATCATCCGGCGGTGAAAAGCCAACTCGGCGACGTGTCGTATTCCGTGCGGATCGCCCGCAAGGTATCGAGCCCGGACGACGCCTGCCATGAAGCGCTCGCCGAGGCGGTGCAGAAGCTGCGCGCGGCGGCACGCGAGCGCAACGCCAATGCCGTGATCGACGTGTCGACGCGCTTTCACAGCAGCGAAAGCAACTCGGCGACCGAGTTCACCTGCGGTGTGAGTCCGAGCGCCGCCGCGATCGCGGTGAGCGGCCGGCTCGTCGTGCTCGAAGCGAACTGAGCCGAATAAAAAACAGAACACTTGACCAACAAAAACCAACGAGGAACCTCAATGAAACGCCATCTGATGTGTGCCGCGCTGTTCGCTTCGTTCGCCGTGCTGGGCAGCGCGCCGGTTTTTGCCCGCGACACGGTCGGCAACTATCCGGTCGAAGAGGCGCTGAAAAGCGAGCCGGGCAAGGTCGGCGACGACATCCCGCTGTATTTCGCGGGCCAGCGGCATCCGGCCGTCGTCAAGACGATCGGCGAGTTCGCCACCAACAAGAAGACCAACGCGTTCGGCAAGAGCGACGTCGCGGCTTGCCAGCACGTGTTCCTGTCGGCGGTGATCGAATTGCAGGACCGCGCGCGCAAGGAAGGCGGCAACGCGGTGATCAACATCAAGAGCAACTACAAGAACGAAGTGCGCGAGAGCGCGACCGAGTTCACATGCGGCGCGGGTGCGGTGATCGCGGGCGTCGCGCTGAAGGGCGATGTGGTGACGTTGCGCAAGTAAGCGCAGGTGCGAAGGCGAGGCGGTGGCGCGGCCACCGCCTCGTGAGACGTTCCAGGCCGCTAATCCGCTTTGACCGCCGCCACATTGACGAGCGTCTCGCGACGCTTGCCGGGTTGCGGACGGTACAGGCCAAGACGTTCGAGCAGGCCGAAGTCTTTCGCGCGGCTCCACCAGAGGTAAGGCAGTGAAACGTTGCGTTGCCCGAACGCAAAACCGCCGCGGCGAATCATATCGAGGTAACCGTCGGCGCTCTTTTGCACCTGCATCGGATGACGGAACAGCAGCCGGATCACCCACGATTTGATGTACGCGTCGGTGGATTCGGCGAACAGCAGAAGGCCGCCCGGTTTCAGCACGCGGCGGAACTCGGCGAGCGCGCGCTCCTGCTCGACGAGATGATGGAAGGTTTGATGGCAGAACACGATATCGGCGCTTGCATCGGGCAACGGCAATTGGGCGCAGTCGCCGTGCAGCAGTTCGATATCGGCGAGCTTGTCGCGGCACGCGTTGGCCGCATTGGCGGCGAGCGCCAGCGACGGCTCGTGAAAGTCGATGCCGATGATGCGTTGCGGCTTGAACGCGTTGGCGAGCAGGCGAAACGATATGCCTTGCCCGCAGCCGACGTCGACGATCACCGGCGCGGTGGGCAAGGGCGCATCGATCAGGCGTTTGAGGTCGTTGATCGCGACGCGCAGCACATGATGCTCCCACGTATGGGTACGCAGGAACCAGATCCCGAAGGCCGTTTCCGGCACGAAAGGCACGCTGGATGTTTCGGATGGCGACACGCTGGGCTCCCGGCGAAATATTTGTTTTACGGTCGACGCGAATTGTAACGAGAAGTAAGGATGCAGCGTAACGCTGTTCGCGGCAAGTACATGATTGAGGTTAATTTGGATACACATTCGTCACGGCGCACGGCGGTCGACGTCGCGATCATCGGCGCGGGTCCGGCGGGCGCTGTCGCGGCGGCGTTGCTGCGCAAGGCGGGCCGCTCGGTGCTGGTGCTGGAGCGCCAGCACTTCCCGCGCTTCTCGATCGGCGAGAGCCTGCTGCCGCAAAGCATGGCCTACCTCGAGGAAGCGGGCATGCTGCAAGCGGTGGTCGAGGCCGGCTTCCAGTACAAGAACGGCGCGCATTTCGTCTACCGCGATCAGTCGTCGTCGTTCGACTTCCGCGACAAGCATTCGCCGGGGTGGGGCACCACGTATCAGGTCGAGCGCGCGGTGTTCGACGACATCCTGATTCGCTGCGCGGCGCGGCAAGGCGCCGACGTGCGCTTCGGTCACACGGTGCGCGCAATGCACACCGGCGCGACGCCGCTCGTCGATGTGGTCGATGAAGCTGATCATGCGTATCAGGTCGAAGCGCGTTTCGTGCTGGACGCGAGCGGCTTTGGCCGCGTGCTGCCGCGCTTGCTGAGTCTCGAAGCGCCCACGCGCATGCCGACGCGCGCCGCGATCTTCACGCATGTGCGCGACGGCATTCCGGCCGGCGCGACCGACCGCAACAAGATTTGTGTCGCGATGCATCCCGAGCGCCGCGACGTGTGGTTCTGGATGATTCCGTTGGCGGGCGGCCGCTCGTCGGTGGGCTGCGTGGCGGAGTCGAGTTTCCTGGATGTGCCGGAGGCGGAGCGCGAAGCCAAACTGCGCGCGTTGATCCAGCAGGAGCCGACGCTCAACCGTTTGATCGGCAACGCGCCGTTCCTGATGCCGGTGCGGCAGATCGGCGGCTATGCGGCGAACGTCGAGCGTTTGCATGGGCCGGGTTATGCGCTGCTCGGCAATGCGGGCGAGTTTCTGGACCCGGTGTTCTCATCCGGCGTGACGATCGCGCTGCGCTCCGCGCATCTCGCGGTGCAGACCTTGAACCGGCAATTGAACGGTGAGCCGGTCGACTGGTCCGCCGATTACGATGTGCCCTTGCGCAAGGGGATCGATACGTTCCGCGCATTCGTCGAGCGCTGGTACACCGGCGAGTTGCAGGACATCATCTACTACCCGGACCAGACGCCGTCGATCCGGCGCATGATCAGCGCGGTGCTGGCGGGTTATGCATGGGATGAATCGAATCCCTATGTGGCCGATCCGGTGCGTCGATTGAATGCGCTGCATGAGGTATGCACGCAGCGTTGACCGCGATATACGGCGGGGAAAATGCAAACGGCGCTTCGGAGCAACGAAGCGCCGTTTTTTTACCTGCAAACTATTTTGCTTCAGGCCGCGATTCTCGCCGCACGCGGCGCAAGCTGGCGCACATCGTCGCGGCGATGCACGCGCCTGCCGGCCGCATAGGTTTCATAAACGGCGCGATCGTCGCCGAGCAGCGCGAACGCGAACAACAGTTCTTCCAACGACTCCGTGCGCGCCGTGCGGCGCGCGAGCAGCGGCGTCGCTTGCGGATCGAGCACCACGAAGTCGGCTTCGGACTTCGGCTTCAACGTACCGACTTTGTCCGCGAGATCGAGCGCTTCGGCCGCGCCCGCGGTGGCGAGATAGAACATGCGCGTGGCCGTCAGATGATGGCCGCCCAAACGCGCGACCTTATGCGCTTCGTTCATCGTTTGCAGCATCGAGAACGACGTGCCGCCGCCCACGTCGGTGGCGAGCGCGATCGGCATGCCGGTTTTGTCGGCCTTGTCGAAGTCGAACAGGCCGCTGCCGAGGAACAGGTTCGAGGTCGGGCAGTGCGACGCGACGGCGCCGGTCTGCGCCATGCGCTTGCGGTCTTCGTCGTCGAAATGGATGCAATGGCCGTACACCGCGCGGCGGCGCAACAGGCCGTAGTGATCGTAAATGTCCAGATAGCTGCGGTGGCCGGGGAACAGATCGGCGACCCATTTCACTTCGTCGGTGTTTTCCGCGACGTGGCTTTGAATAAAGACATCGGGATGCAGGCGGGCGAGCGTGCCGCATGCTTCGAGTTGCGCTTCGGTCGAGGTAGGCGCGAAACGCGGCGTGAGCGCGTACATCTGACGGCCGCGGCTGTGCCAGCGGCCGATCAGTTCGGCGCTGTCGTCGTAGCCCGATTGCGCGGTGTCGCGCAGAAACTCGGGGCAGTTGCGATCCATCAGCACCTTGCCCGCCACCATGCGCAGATTGCGCGCTTCGCTTTCAGTGAAGAGCGCATCCGCCGATTCCTTGTGAACCGTGCAGTACACGAGCGCGGTGGTCGTGCCGCAAGCCAGCAGTTCGTCGACGAAAAAACTCGCCGTCTCGCGCGCATGAGCCGGATCGCTGAAGCGGCGCTCGGTGGGGAACGTGTAAGTGTCGAGCCACGGCAACAGCCCCGGCGCCGGCGACGCGATCATGTCGGTCTGCGGAAAGTGGATGTGCGTATCGATGAAGCCCGGCACGATCAGCTTGTCGCGCATCTCCCGTACTTGCGTGCCGGGCGCGAGCCGCGGCGCGAGCGCCGCATACGCGCCCGCTGCGACGACGTGGCCGTCCTCGACGATCAGCAAGCCGTCCTCGTTGAAGACCACGGCATTGGACGAGTGCGCGGGATCGCCGTTGAAGGTCAGCAGTTGCGCGCGGAATGCTGATTGGGCCGCCGCTTCAGGCGCCGCGTTGGCCGCGTTGGTCGCTTTAGCCGCTTTAGGCGATTGAGTCATGGAAAAACCGTCTCCGAATGTGAAAAGCCGAACAGCGCGGACGGCGGCTTTATCCCGGCTCCGCAAGGAACCCCAGCCGCCGCCGGCTGCCGTGCGCTGGCCCGTCAGTGCGAGCCGTTCCGATGCCAGTACGCGTCGAGCTTCGCGATCAGTTCGCGGCGTTCCTCGGGCGTGACGAACGACGCTTCGAAGCCATTGCGGATGATCGTGTAGACCTCGGCATCGTTGAGCTTCAACGCGTCGATGGTGGCGAAGTAGTTGGCGTTCACGTAGCCGCCGAAGTAAGCCGGATCGTCGGAGTTCACCGTCACCGCGACGCCGCTATCGAGCAGGTCTTTCAGCGTGTGCTTGGTGAGGTCGTCGAACACGCACAGCTTGAGGTTCGACAGCGGGCACACGGTCAACGCCACGCGCGTATCCGCGAGGCGCGTGACGAGCGCCGGGTCCTCGATGCTGCGCACGCCGTGATCGACGCGGTCCACCTTCAACAGATCGAGCGCTTCGTAGATATACGAAGGCGGTCCTTCCTCGCCCGCATGCGCGACGAGCTTCAGGCCGAGCGCGCGCGCCCTGGCAAAGAGGCGCTCGAACTTGGAAGGCGGATGGCCGCGCTCCGACGAATCGAGGCCGACGCCGATCAGACGATGCCTGTACTGCTCGAACAAAGGCCGCGCCTCGTCGAAGGTGGCGAGCGCGTCTTCCTCGGACAGATGGCGCAGGAAGCACAAAATCAGCTTGCTCGTCATGCCGCGCTTTTCCGCGTCGGCGAGCGCGCGTTCGATGCCGGCCACGACGGTCGCGATCGGCACGCCGCGTTCGGTGTGGGTCTGCGGGTCGAAGAAAATTTCGCTGTGAACCACGTTGTCGGCGAGGCAGCGTTCCACGTACGCGGTGGTCATGTCGTAGAAGTCCTGCTCGTGCAGCAGCACGCTCGCGCCGGCGTAATAGATGTCGAGGAACGATTGCAGATCGGTGAACGCATACGCGGCGCGCAACGCTTCGATCGAATCGTAGGCGAGCTTCACGCCGTTGCGTTCGGCGAGCGCGAAGATCAGTTCGGGTTCGAGCGAGCCTTCGATATGGATATGCAGCTCAGCCTTCGGTGCGCGAGCGGTTTTCTCGGCGAGCGATATCGGGGTGGCGGTCGTTGTTTTCATGGTGGTTCAAAAGTTCGTTAGCGTTAGACCGTTTGCGTGGCGTGACGCGGGTTCGCGTTCGCCTCGACGGCCTGCAACAATTGCGCGGCCGCCGAGATCGCGATGATTTCCGGCGACTTGTCGAGAATGCCGTCGACGCCGAGCGGGCACTTCATTCGCGCGATCCGCGACGGGTCGATGCCGCGCGCGGCGAGCCGATGCTCGAACTGCTTGCGCTTGCTGTGCGAGCCGATCATGCCGAAGAACGCGAAGTCGCCGCGCCGCAAGATGCGCTCGGCCAGTTCGAGATCGCGCGCATGGTTGTGCGTCATCACGATGAAGTAGGTGTTCGGCGCGGCTTGATCGATGGCTTCGTCGGGGGCGTCGTTCGGATCGAGCTTCACGTTCGGCGCGTGCAGCGATGCCGCGGAGGGAAACTGCGCATCGCGTTCGTCGACCCAGCGCACGTTGCACGGCAGCGTGGCGAGCACGCGAACCAGCGCGGCGCCCACGTGCCCGGCGCCGAACAGCACGACCGCGAAGTCGCGCGGCGCGATGGTTTCGGTGAGCAGCGCGCCGCTGTCGTCGAAACCGGCGCCGTCCCACAGCAGGCAGTCGGCGGCATCCACACCCGGCTCGGGATCGGACAGCATCACCGCATCCGGGGCGGGGCCGAATGATACGCTACGCACCGTCGAAAGACCGGCGGCCACGCGCTTCGCAAGCGACGTGATCCAGCCGAGGTCGCCGATGTCGAGCCGCTCGAACGCGAGGATCACGGCGCCGCCGCAGCATTGGCCGAGGCTGGGGCCGAGCGCGAAACGTTCGAGGCGGCGCATGTGCGGCGAGCGCATGCCGTCGCGCAACACCTGGCGCGCGGTCTCGATGGCCTTCCATTCGAGGTGCCCGCCGCCGATCGTATGTTTCGCCGAGTCGCGCGTGACGATCATCTTGGTGCCGGCACCGCGAGGCGCCGAACCTTCGACGCGCGCGACCGTCACCAGCACGGCTGCGTCGCCGTGCGCGAGCAGTTGTTGCAGGTCAGGCAGCCAGGCTTGCATCCGGCGGTTCTCCGTGCGTGGCCGCGCGGGGTGTCCGTGCGGCCGGTTGAGTGCGGCGTGACGCGTTCGTGTCGCGTCGAGCCTTGGTATCGTTTATCAAGCTGTCGTGTCCGTTGTTGCGGACTGGGTTGCGGACTGCGTTGCGAGTTCGTTCGCAGCGGGCGCTTGCAGTGCTTCCAGGGCATCCAGAATCGCTTCAGGCGTGGCCGGCGCGCGCAGCGGCGGCGCGGGTTGGGCACCGGCCGTTACACCAGGCGCCGCAGCCGCGATCGCGTCGCGAATCGCGAGGAACACCGAGAACGGCAGCAGCAAGGGCGGCTCGCCAACCGCCTTCGAACGGAACACGGTCGGCTCGGCGTTGCGGTTCTGATAGAGCCGCACATGGAAAGCGGCCGGCGTGTCGCTCACGGCGGGAATCTTGTAGGTGGACGGCGCGTGGGTCATTAGACGGCCATCGCGGTTCCACCACAACTCTTCGGTGGTGAGCCAGCCCATGCCCTGAATGAAACCGCCTTCCACCTGACCGATGTCGATCGCCGGATTGATCGATTGACCGGCGTCGTGCAGCAGGTCCGCGCGCAGCAGTTTCCATTCGCCGGTCAGCGTGTCGATCACGACCTCCGACACCGCCGCGCCATACGCGAAATAATAAAACGGGTGACCGGTCAGCGTTTTCGCATCCCAATGCACTTTCGGCGTGGCGTAGAAACCATCGGACCACAACTGCACGCGCGCCAGATACGCGGCGCCGACCAGTTGCTCGAACGGCATCGCACCGCCATTCACCGACACCTCGCCGTGGGCGAATTGCACCGCGTCCGCGGTGCCGCCGAGTTGTTTGGCCGCGAGATCCGCGAGCCGTGCGCGAATCGCGCGAGCCGCGGCTTCGGCGGCTTTGCCGTTCAGATCGCTGCCGGTGGAGGCCGCGGTGGCCGAGGTATTCGCGACCTTCGACGTATCGGTCGCCGTCACGCGCACGCGCGAAAGCGGCACGCCGAATTCGTTCGCCACGACTTGCGCGACCTTCGTGTTGAGCCCCTGGCCCATCTCGGTGCCGCCGTGATTGACGAGCACGGAGCCGTCTTTATACACATGCACCAGCGCGCCGGCCTGATTCAGGAACGGCACGTTGAACGAGATGCCGAACTTGACCGGCGAGAACGCGAGGCCGCGCTTGAGCACCGGACTGTTCGCGTTGAACGCGGCGATCGCCGCGCGGCGCGCGCGATAGTCGCTGGTGGCGAGCAGCTCGTCGGTGAGCGGCGCGATGATGTTGTCCTCCACGCGCTGACCGTACGGCGTCGTGTCGCGTTCACCGATGCCGTAGTAGTTGGCCATGCGCACGTCGAGCGGATCGCGATTCAATCGACGCGCGATGCTGTCGAGCATCACTTCGATCACCAGCGCGCCTTGCGGTCCGCCGAAGCCGCGAAACGCGGTATTCGACTGCGTGTTGGTCTTGCAGCACAGCGCGACGATGTCGACGTCGGACAGGTAGTACGCGTTGTCGAAGTGACAAACCGCACGCGTGGCGACCGCGCCGGACAGGTCCGCCGAATAGCCGGCTCGCAACGCGATTTCGACGCGCGCGCCGAGAATGCGGCCTTGATCGTCGAAGCCCGCCTCGTATTCGTAGACCGCGTCGTGCCGCTTGCCGGTGATCATGAAATCGTCGTCGCGATCGGCGCGCAGTTTGACCGGGCGGCGCAGCAGTTTCGCCGCGAGCGCCGCCACGCACGCGAACAGCGCCGATTGCGATTCCTTGCCGCCGAAGCCGCCGCCCATGCGTCGGCATTCACACACCACGTTATGCGCGGGCCAGCCGAGCATGTGCGCGACCACCTGCTGCATTTCGCTCGGATGCTGCGTCGAACTATGGACGAGCATGCCGTCCATTTCCTTCGGCACCGCGTAGGCGACCTGGCCTTCGAGATAAAACTGCTCCTGGCCGCCGACTTCGAACCTGCCGCTGATCCTGTTGGGCGCGGCGGCGATTTTCGCCTCCGGGTCGCCGCGCTTCAGATGCAGCGGCGGCAGCACGAACTGCTTCGCCGCCTTCGCGTCGGCGGGCGTAAGAATGGCTTCGAGCGGTTCGTAGCGGATCACGTCGTCGCTTTTGGCGAGCGCGGCGGCACGGCGGGCAAGGTCATGGCTTTCGGCGATCACGGCGAATACGGGCTGGCCGAGATACAGCACTTCGTCGGCGGCGAGAATCGGATCGTCGTGCAGCACGGGGCCGCAATTGTTTTCGCCGGGGATGTCCTCGGCGCTCAGCACGGCGATCACGCCCGGCGCTTTTCTGACCGCGTCCAGATCGAGCGAGACGATGCGCGCGTGCGCATGCCGCGAGAGTCCGAGCGCCGCGTGCAGCGTGCCTTGCAGTTCGGGAATGTCGTCGGTGTAGGTCGCTTCGCCGCTCACGTGCAGCGCGGCGGATTCATGCGGCAGCGAGGCGCCGATCGCCGTCTCGTTGTTCTGAGGCGCGGCGTGCTTTCCTTCCTGCGTTCCTTCATGCTTCGCGGCGGGGTCGACAAACGCATCGGTCCGGTTCATCACAACGGCTCCTTCGCAACGGCCGCGTCCGGAGCGCCGGCTTCGAACGCGAACGCATTCACGTCGAGGAGGGCGAGCGGCGCGTCATCGCGCGTTTCCAGGTGGAAGCGCCACAGCAGGTTGCGCGCCACCTTCAGTCGATAGGCGCTCGAAGCGCGCATGTCGGTGAGCGGCTGGTAATCGGCGGCGAGCGCGTTCATCGCTTGCCGCGCGGTGCTTTCGTTCCATGTCGCGCCGGTCAGCGCGGCTTCGGTTTGCGCGGCGCGCTTCGGCGTGGCCGCCATGCCGCCGAACGCGACGCGCGCCTCGCTGATCGTGCCGCTGTCGCCGTTCTTGCCGAGGCGCAGCGCGAACGCCGCGCATACCGCGGAGATGTCCTGGTCGTAGCGCTTCGAGACCTTGTAGGTGCGAAAACGCAGATCGCCCGCCGGCCGCGGCACGCGCAGCGCCGCGACGAATTCGCCCACGGCGAGCGCGGTTTTCTGGTAACCGACATAGAACGCGTCGAGCGGCAGCGTGCGCGTTTTCGCGCCGTGGCGCAGCACCACTTCGGCGTCGAGCGCGAGCAGCGCCGGCATCGAATCGCCGATCGGCGAGCCGTTCGCGATGTTGCCGCCGAGCGTGCCCGCATTGCGGATCGGCAGCGAGGCGAAGCGCGTCCACATTTCGGCCAGTTCGGGGTAATCGACGGCGAGCGCCGCGTAGGCGTCTTCGAGCGTGACGGCGGCGCCGATCGTCAGCGTTTGCGCATCGCGCTCGACCGTCTTCAGTTCGGCGACGTTGCCGATATACAGCATGTCGCCGAGATCGCGGAACTGCTTGGTGACCCACAGGCCGACGTCGGTGCTGCCCGCCAGCAGCCGCGCCTGCGGATGCTCAACGCGCAGCCTGGCGAACGCGTCGAGCGTGAGCGGCGCGTGGAAGGCGGGCGAGCCGAACGCGGCGCCGCATGCGTCGGGCGCGCGGTATTCGAAGGTGTCATGGCGTTGCAGTTGGCGCAGCGTGTCGGCGACGGCCTTGCGGTCCAGCGTGACGCGTGGGTAGTGCGGGTAGTCGAACATCTTCTGCGCCGCGTCGACGATCGGCCGGTAGCCGGTGCAGCGGCACAGATTGCCGGACAGCGCGGTGTTGATTTCATCGCGCGTGGGCAGGCCCGCGGCGGCCGGCTGGTTCTCGTATAGCGCCCACATCGACATCACGAAGCCGGGTGTGCAGAAGCCGCATTGCGAACCGTGGCAATCGACCATTGCCTGTTGCACCGGATGCAGCGCGCCGTCGGCGCCGCGCAGGTCTTCGACGGTGAAGAGGGCGCGGCCGTCGAGCGTCGGCAGGAACTGGATGCAGGCATTGACCGCCTTCAGCGCGAGGCCGCCTTGCGCGTCCAGTTCGCCGACGACGACCGTGCACGCGCCGCAGTCGCCTTCCGCGCAACCTTCCTTGGTGCCGGTGCAATGCAGGTCCTCGCGCAGATGCTGGAGCACGGTGCGCGATGCGGGCACGCCCGCGACCTCACGGACGGACCCCTGGTGATAGAAGCGGATGGTTTGCGTTGTCATGGCGAATCCGAAAGACAGTGCGGACCGGGCGCGCGTTACGCATGGGGTCGGGCCGAAGCCGGCCTCGCGCACGTAGATCGCCATCCATGTCCGACGATAGCACTAGCTTGCCCCGAAAATATTTCCCTTCTCGCATGAAGCTTATTCGGAAGCGGTCATGTGATCGGTACGATTCGCGGCAGGCCGCGAAGTTGCGGGAGATTGGGCGGGGGGCGCCGGTCGCGCCATTTGGCGCGATGCGGCAACGCCGGGGGGATTTCGGGGCAAAAAAACGCCGGACCGCGGCCGCCACGGCGGGCGGCGCGGTCCGGCGTTATTGCAACGCGGCAAGCGCGTTCAGACCACCCGGCCGCGATTGCGATACAGGCTCAGCGCGAGCGCGATGAACGCCACCACGAACGCGATCAGCGACCACTGCGGCAGCGACAGGCCCAGAATCGGCGGATACGGCGTTTCGCACAGCCCGGCCACCTTGAACACGCCCGGCAGCCACTGAGCGGGCGGCAAGCCGTCGACCAGCGGCTGCAGCGCGTCGAAACCGCAGCTAAAACCGGGCCGGGCCTGAACATACACATGCCGGGCGGCGGTCACGATGCCGGCCAGCGCCGACAAGCCCGCCAGCACTTCCAGCAGACGCACGCCGCGCCAGCTGTTAAAGAACGCGCCGAGGAACGCGAAAATCGCGACCAGCAGGAAGAAATACCGTTGGATGATGCACAGCGGACACGGGTCTTCGCGCTTGAAATATTGCAGGTACAGCGCGCCGGCCACCAGGCCGACGCAGATCAGGCCAAGCAGGACCAGCAGGGTGCGCTCGCGGCGCAGTATCGCTTCGTCGTTATTCATGGATCGTGTGGCTCTCTCTAGACTAAAGGGCGGTGCCCGCGATTCTAGCGCGAACGTCCGCCCGGTCACTGCGCCGTCACTGCACTGCCGTCACCGAGCGCCGTCGAGTCCATGCCGACGCTCAACGAATCGCGTTGAGCACCGCTTCGGCGCCGCGGCCGATGGCGAGCAAGGCGTCGTCGGCGTGCGGCGCGCCTGCGAGCATCAGGCCGACCGGCGCTTCGCCGCGCAAGTGGCAGGGCAGCGACAGCGCGCACGCATCGAGGAAGTTGAACACGCCCGGATTGCGCAGCATCAGCGCGTTGACGCGGCCAAAGGTTTCGTCGTCGTGGACCAGATCGGCGACGCGCGGCGCGACCACCGGCACGGTCGGCGCGACCACCGCGTCGAAACGCTGCCACAGCGTGCGGGCGGCCTCGTCGAGCATGGCCTGGCGTTCCGCGAGCAGATCCAGATAGTCGGCGGCGCTGGCAGGCTGGCCTTTGAGAATCCGCACCAGCACGCGCGGGTCGTATTGGTCGCGGTGCTTTTCCAGCAGCGGACGATGCCACGCATACGCTTCGATCGGCGCAAAGCCGAAGCGGTTGATCTCGGGCAAACGGTCGAGCGGCGCGAAACGCACTTCGCTGACGATCGCGCCGGCCGCTTCCAGATGCTTGAGCGCGGTATCGATCGCCGCCGCGACTTCCGGCTCGACGCCGTCGGTGACGTAGTGAGTGAGTACGCCGAGGCGCACGCCTTCGAGCGGACGGGCCGCCGGAATGCGCGGTTCGAGCCCGGCCAGCATCCGGTCGACCAGCGCGCAGCACGCCACCGAGACGCCGATCGGGCCGAACGAATCGAGCGTCGACGACAGCGGCACGCCGCCTTGTTTCGGGATGCGCGCGGCGGTCGGCTTGAAGCCGGTCAGCCCGCACAGCGCCGCCGGAATGCGCAGCGAGCCGCCCGTGTCGGTGCCGAGCGCGACCGCCGCCATGCCGTCCGCGACGGACGCCGCCGCGCCCGATGAGGAGCCGCCGGAAATCCGCTCGTCGCCCTTCACGCCGCGCCGGTACGGCGACAACGGATGGCCGTAATGCGGGTTCAAGCCGAGCCCGGAAAACGCGAACTCGCTCATGTTGGTGCGCCCGACGATCACCGCGCCGGCGCGCTTCAGGCGCGCGACCGTGACGGCGTCGGCCTTGGCGGCGGGCGCGCCCGCCAGCACGATGGAGCCGGCGCGGGTCGGCTGGCCCTCGATATCGAACAGGTCCTTCACCGATACCGGAATCCCGGCGAGCGGCGAGAGCACCGTGCCGGCCGCGCGCAGCCGGTCGTGCGCGTCGGCGGCGGCGCGGGCGCTGTCCGCGTCGACGTGCATGAAGGCGACCGCGCCCTGGCCCGCCGGATCGGCGATCCGTTCGAGCGCGGTTTCGACGAGCGCGCGGCTGGTGGTGCGCCCGGCGGCGAGGTCGGCGGCAAGCTGGGCAAGCGGCGGGAAGGGCGTAAATTCGGTGGCCATGATGTCGGTGGAGTCCGGTTGAACCGCGTGAAGCCGGTCGGGTTTCAGGTTCGTTCAGCTTCGTTCAGATGCGATTGAAGAGCGTCGCGCGGAACGCCTCGATGTGCTTTTGCACCGATCGACGGGCGCCTTCGGCATCGCGTTCGCGCAGCAGGCGAAACAGTTCGAGATGTTCTTCGTGCACGTCTTCGAGATGATGCGGCTCGGACAGCGAGATGAACCAGAACCGCAGCGAGCGTTCATGCAGCCCGCGCAGGATGTCGGCGAGCACCGGGTTGCGCGAGGCCGCCGAGATCGCCAGATGAAACTCGCGGTCGATGTCCATCATGCCTTCGATGTCGTGCGCCGCGACGCACACGGCGGAGCGCTCCAGCAGCGCCTGCATCGCATCGTAGTCGTGCTGCTGCGCGTGGCGCGCGGCCAGTTCCACGCAGTGGCTTTCGTTGACGAGCCGCACGTCGATGATGGCGAGCACGTCGTCGAGTGAAACCGGGCGGACCATGATGCCCTTGCGCGGCATGATGGTCAGCATGCCTTCGTGCACGAGCCGGTGCAGCGCCTGGTGCACCGGCGTTCTGCCGATGCCGGTCAGCGCCATCAATTCGGCCTCGTTGAGCACCTCGCTCGGCCGCAGGCGCATCGTGATGATCTCGCGCTTGACGAACGCATACGCCTGTTCGGCGAGGCTCGCGGCAGCGGTCGCGCGGGTGGGCCGGGGAGGGCGGGCAGTCTGCAAAAGCGTCATGTCGAAAGAGAGCGGGCGGGGTCGTCCGCATTGTAGAGCAAGGTTTTGCGGGTGCGGGGTGGACAACGCCGGTCGGCTTGGGTGACCGGCGCGCCGCGCGGTCCGCGCAGCGCGGATGTCGCACGGATCACCCGGATCGCGCGCAGCGCAGCCACTCAGGCGCCGCTTGGCGCGATCCCGGCGGCGTGCCGTACCTTCACGCGCGGCATCATCAGCGTGACCAGCCCGCCGACGATCAGCGCGCCCGCGATCAGCACCAGACCGAACGTCACGCTATGCGTCGCGTCCTTGACGATGCCGAGCACATACGGGCTCACATAACCGGCGAGATTCGCGATCGAATTGATCACGGCGATGCCGGCCACTGCCGCGGTGCCTTGCAGGAAGGTGGTCGACATCGACCAGAAGATGCCGAAGCCCGCGAGAATGCCGATATACGCGATCGACAAGCCGGTCACGGCGAGCGGGATCGAGTTCGTCACCGAGGCGCTGCCGAGCAAGCCCGCCGCGCCGATGAAGCAGCACACCGCGTAGTGCCAGCGCCGTTCGCCGGTCACGTCCGAGGAGCGGCCGATCAGGATCATGCCGATGCCCGCGGCCAGATAGGGAATCGCGGTGACGAAGCCATTGGTGACGAGGTTGGTCACGCCGAGGTCCTTGACGATCTGCGGCAGCCAGAACGAAAAGCCCGCGTTGCCGGTGACGAGGCAAAAGTAGATCAGCGTGAGCAGCCAGAAGCGGCCCGAGCGCAACGCCACCGCGAGACTGTGCTCCGCGCCGGCCGCCGCGGCCGAACTGCTGTCACGCGAGAGTCGGCTCAGGATCACGCGCTTTTCGTCGGCGCTGAGCCAGGCGGCTTCGGCGGGCGTGTTGCGCAGCACGGCCAACGCCCAGAAGCCGGTGAGGATCGACGGAATGCCTTCGATCAGGAACATCCACTGCCAGCCGCGCAAGCCGTGCGCATCGTGCAGCGCCGACATCAGAAAGCCCGACAACGGCGCGCCGATGATGCCCGCCACCGGAATCGCCGCCATGAATACGGCGACCATCCGCGCGCGGCGGTCCGACGGAAACCAGAAGGTCAGATAGAGCACCACGCCCGGCACCAGGCCGGCTTCGGCGACGCCGAGAAAAAAGCGCAGTACGTAGAACATCGTTTCCGAGCGCACGAACATCATCAGGCAGGACAGCAGTCCCCATAGCATCGTGATGCGGGCGATGGTGGCGCGCGCGCCGAACTTCTTCAACAGCAGATTGCTCGGCACTTCGAACACGAAATAGCCGAAGAAAAAGATCCCCGCGCCAAGTCCGTAGGCCGCGTTGGAAAGGCCGAGGTCGCCGGTGAACTGCAGCTTCGCGTAACCGATGTTGACGCGGTCCAGATACGACAGCACGTAGACGAGAAACAGGAACGGCATGATGCGCCAGGTGATCTTGCGCAGGGCGGCGGCTTCGAGCAATGCGTCTGACGACGCGTCGGCGGTGGCGGAGAGCGAAGGTTGAGTCATGAGTGGATGCCTCATTCGACGATAGGAAGCGCTCGCACGCGATAGGCGTGGCGCAGTGTGCGGTTCAGGACGGGATCGTGCAATTCGAGTTCGAGCGCGTCGCCGTCGGCCATGCCGACGATGCCGCCTTGCACGGCGAGCGTGCCGCAGAACATCGCGGCGCCGCGTGCGAGCGGCGCGCGCTCGAGCAAGTCGGCGGCGGGCAGCAGCGAGGCGACGCTGCCTTGCTGATAGACGCGCCGCTCGCCGTTCGTCACCGCGTAGGCGCGCAATTCCAGTCGATCCCAGTGGCCGGCGAGGTCGTCGAAACGCCAGGCGTCGCGCGCCACCGGTTTCGGACACACCTGCTTGGAGACGGTCACGCCATAGGCTTCGACTTCGCGGTCGGTGTGGTCGGAGCCGACGGTGACGAGCAAGCCCGCCTTCGATTGCACCAGCACGCATTCCGCCTCGCCGCTGGACTTCACGCCGACCACGTCGACGAGTTCGGCCTGCGTCAGCAGCTCCGCGCCGAGGCGGTAGAAGCACGGCGTAGTGGAGGGACGCTTCACGCCAAGCGCGGCCAGTTCCGCGATGTGATGCTCGATCGCGGCCTGGTCGCGACCGGCCCAACCGGCGATGGTCAAGCGATTCACTTCCACCGTTTCGGCGCGACTGTCGCCGGAACGCTCCACAACATTGAAGGACACCTGCCGCATCATTCGACTCCCCTAAAAATATTCGCCAAATATTATGGTGATATTTCACAGGCGTCCAGCGTGTCAAAAACATTCTGCTGCGCGGCATCGTCGGGAGTTCAAGAGCGGGCGGCAATCCCACGCCCTTCGGCGCTTTCCGCGATTCGGCGCCAGGCGGGCGTTTGCTACACTGCGTTTTCAAGATTACTTTCTGTAAGGAACGCATTCATGCACCACGGCATCGGCTTCATTCAGGATCTGGCGGTCGTGATGGCGCTGGCCGGCGTCGTCACCGTGCTGTTCCATCGCCTGAAGCAGCCGGTGGTGCTGGGTTACATCGCCGCGGGCGTGATCATCGGGCCGTACACGCCGCCGTTCCAGTTGATCCACGACGAGCAGACCATTCAGACCCTCGGCGAACTCGGCGTGGTGTTCCTGATGTTTTCTCTGGGGCTGGAATTCAGCCTGCGCAAGCTGTTCAAGGTCGGCGCGACGGCGATCGTCGCGGCGCTCTCCGAAATCGTGCTGATGCTGTGGCTCGGTTACGAGATCGGCAGCGCGTTCGGCTGGAGTCCGATGGATTCGCTGTTCCTCGGCGCGATCCTCGCGATCTCGTCGACCACGATCATCGTCAAGGCGCTTTCCGAGCTGGGTTTGAAGCGTGAGAGCTTCGCGCAACTGGTGTTCGGGATTCTGATCGTCGAGGACATTCTCGCCATCGCGATGCTCGTGCTGCTGTCCGGCATCGCGCAGACCGGTCAACTGAGCGCGGGTATCGCAGTGGTCACGCTCGGCAAGCTGCTGCTCTTCATGACGGTGTCGCTGGTGGTCGGCATTCTGGTCGTGCCGCGCGCGCTGAACTATGTGGCGCGCGCGAGGAGCGACGAGATGCTGCTGGTGTCGGTGCTCGGCTTCTGCTTTGGCTTCTGTCTGCTGGTGGTGAAGCTCGATTACAGCATCGCGCTCGGCGCTTTTCTGATCGGCGCGATCATGGCGGAGTCGCGCCATCTGCACCGCATCGAGCATCTGATTGCGCCGCTGCGCGACGCGTTTTCCGCGATTTTCTTCGTGACGATCGGTTTGATGCTGGACCCGGCGGTGCTGGTCGACTACGCGTGGCCGATCGCGGTGATCACGGTGGCGGTGATCGCCGGCAAGATCGTCTCGTGCGGGCTCGGCACCTTTCTCGCCGGCAAGGACGGACGCACGGCGATGCGGGTCGGCATGACCGTCTCGCAGATCGGCGAGTTCTCGTTCATCATCGCGTCGCTCGGCTTGACGCTGAAAGTGACGAGCGCGTTTCTCTATCCGATCGCGGTCGCGGTATCGGCATTGACCACGCTGTTTACGCCTTATCTGATCCGGGCCGCGGACCCGCTGACGCAGCGGCTGGGTCACGCGATGCCGCGCACGCTCGCCAACGTGTTCGGCATGTACGGCCAGTGGGTGCGCAGCTTGAGCACTGGAACCGGTGAACCGACGCTGTTCAGCATGACGCGGCGAATCATTTTGCAGATCGCCGTGAACCTGGCTTTGGTCGCCGCGATTTTTCTGATCGTGTCGTATAGCGCGCCTTACACCGGCGGCTTGCTCGCGCGCTGGCTGACGGCCGAGCCCATGCAGCGCGTGGTCTTGTGGAGCATTGCGCTGGTCATATCGATGCCGTTTCTGGTGGCCGTCTATCGCAAGACCAAGTCGCTCGCGCTGCTGCTCGCCGAGGTCAGCGTGCAGCCGGCGATCGCGGGGCGCTTCACGCGTGCGATCCGTTACGCGATCTCCGATCTGGTGCCGGTGGTCTCGATGGTCGGCGTGTTCCTGCTGGTCGCGGCGCTCTCGAGCGGCATCCTGCCGCCGACCGGCCTGCTCATCGCGGTGCTCGGTTGCGCCGCGCTGCTGCTTGCGCTCGTGTGGCGCTGGTGCGTGAAAATCCACGCGGCGATGCAGATCGCGCTGCGCGAAACGTTCGACGAACAGCCCGATCCTTGAGTCGGATGGCGTGCATTGCCCGCCGCAACAATGTGACCAATTGTGTGTGGGTTTGCGGGGCTTGGTCCGCTGGCGGATAATCAGGGCATATTCATTCGTTCGCGTGCAAGGCGCCTGTCTGACTGTCATGAGCGAAAACAAACCTGAAAATGCCGGCGAGCCTGGCAGCCCACCGTCGCCTTCGGCGTCGCCGGCCACGCCGGGCGCACAGAAATCCGACATCGCGCCGAATGAGCCAGCGGCCTCGCTGCCTCCCTCGCATGAAGATTCCACGCAATCTCCCATCAAGGATGCGGTGACGCCGCAGGTGTATTCGGGGACGGCGGGCAAGGGCGCGAGTCCTTCAGCGGGCGGGGTTTCACGCGCCGCGGCGTCAGCCGCGGGTGCGGATTCCAGCGCCGGCGCGCCGCGCTCCAGCGTGTTGCCGGAAGGTTCGCCGTCGAGCGCTAGCGGTGCTTCCACCACATCTGCGGCAACTGAGGGAGCCGCCGTCCGGTCATCCACCGACGACCCTGAAAGCGCGTCGGCCGTCACACCCACCGATTCGCAAACGGCGCGGCAACGCGACGCCGAAGAGGCACGCAGTTCAGCGGCGGCATCCACCGCGAAGCAGGAAGCGGCGGCTCACGAGCGTGACGCGCAGCGTGTCGGCACCCGTCCCGTGACGCCGCCACCCATGCCGCCCGCGAGCAGCGAAGCGATTGACGGCGAACTGGTTACCTCTGCCGGCGATACCGCCGCTTCAGGTCAGGCAGCGGCATCCAGCGGGCGCCCGGCCGGCTCGCCGCCGCCCGGTTTCGGCGCCGCGCCCGACTTCAGCGCGTCCAATCCGCCGCCGCCGAACGCATTGCCGCCATCGCCGCCGCGCTATCTGAAGCAGAACGATTCGGCGTGGACGGTGTTCGGCCGCATCATCGCGGCGCGCGCGCGCCAGTTGTTCGATCGCGCCGGCCAGCGGATCACGCAGCGCACGCTGCGCATCGGCGTGTCGGCGCGCATCTTTCATCCCGAGCCGGGGGCGAGGGGCTTGCGCGGCAAGACGCTGCAGTACCTGGAGGAATCGATCGCGCATTGGGTGATGTCGCGCGACGTGCTGGTGTTCATGATTCCGACGGTCGGTCATCAGGGCATGCTGCACCCGAGCAATATCCGTTTGCGCGATTATGCAAAGCATCTCGACGGCCTGTTGCTGCAAGGCGGCGCGGACGTCTCGCCGCAGTCCTACGCGGAAGCGGCAACCAGTCACGAATGGCCGGGCGACCGTGTGCGCGACATGTACGAGCTCGAACTGCTGCACGAGTTCATCGAGTCGGGTAAGCCGGTGTTGGGTGTATGCCGCGGCTGTCAACTGATCAACGTGGCGTTTGGCGGGACCTTGTATCAGGACATCGCTACCGATGTGCCGACCGCCGGCGCGCACGTCAACGAGAACTATGATCAGCATCGGCACGGGATTCACTTCCCGGACGGCTCCACGCTGGTGAATATGTTTCCGGGCCGGCGCGATGCGATCGTCAACTCGATTCACCATCAGGCGGTCAAGACGCTGGGCCGCGATCTCAACATTGAAGCGGTGTCGGCTTCGGACGGCATCATCGAGGCCGTGCGCTATCGGCGGGCGCCGTTCGTGATGGGCGTGCAGTGGCACCCGGAGTTCCATCGCGCGGGTGGCGAGGAACTGCTCGACTGCACGCCATTGCTCGATACCTTTCTGCGGGTGGCGCGCGAAACGCGGTTTTGATGTTGCTGAGATTCGCGGTGGCCAAGAGCGCGTTCTGCCGGGTGGATTTGTCGGGGGCGCGTTGCTGTTGGATTCGGCGGCGCGCCTCGCGTTGGTTTCCCGGTCGTTGCCTTTCGGTCCACGCTCCGCAGTCTCACCGAGTCTTGGCTTGTCGATGCAGCAATGCTTTTGTCCGCCGCTTGATTACCGGTCGCTTTTAAGGCGGCGAGGAATGCGAGTTGTTGATGAACCAAGATCGACGGCACGCGAATTTAACGACAAGCAATCTATCTCCATATTGCAAACCCGCATATCGTTGGATTTACGTAAATTAACGTGATCCGACCGCAGTCCACAAAGGGCGGATCGTTGCGTTTCGGTCCTATCTGAAATTTTTTATTCCGCGATTACCCGAGTTATTTGGCCAATCCATTCGCCGGCGATTTATCTCGATTTAAAGTCTGTGCGCGCAACATCTGAACGCTTCGCTTAACGACTAATCCGCGCGATAATCCTAGGCTGATCTGGATTTGCATGGAGCATGCACGTATGAAGTACCCCTTGATTGTACGGCGCGCCATGCTGCTCGCGACCTCGTGTGCGCTGTTGCAGCATGGCGGTTTTGTGCTGGCAGCGCAAAGCGACGAGTCCGCCCCTCTGGTCGGCACGCGACCGGCCATGAACACGTTGACACCGGAGCCGGTGGCCGCCGCGCTGCGCAGCGCGGCCTCAGGCACGCCTGCCGCCGCGGACGCGCAAGGCAACGTCGCCGAACTGATGCAGATGATTCACGACGCGAAGCTGAGCGAACTGCGCACCACATATAACGGTAGTTACGGCGCGAGCCTGTTCTTCTATCCTCGGGAGATGGCCTACTACGTCGCATTATTTCAGGACAAACATTTCTGGCGCGTGATCAAGTCGGAGAACGCGGGCCGAGCCGAGGCGATCTATGCGGGCTTCGTCCAGCAGACGGCGCAACTCGCGGAGGTCGAGATTCGTCGCACACAGTTGCAGGCCCAAAAGGCTTACATCGAGGACATCATCGCGTTGTCGGCGGAGCGCGCGAAGCGCTTGCAAGCGGATCTCGACGTCGCGCGCACGCAGCAGGCCAAGGTCAACGACTACCAGCGGCAGACTCAAGGCGAAGCGGCCGCATTGCACGCGGAAAAGGAAAGGGCGCAGGCGCAACTGCGTCAAGTGCAGAACGAAGTGATGCAACTGCAGCGGCAAACGGAACTTGGCCTGCCAGGCCAGAAGTAAGGGTATGAAGGTAAAAAGCCCGGCCATGCATGGCCGGGCTTTTTTTTGCGCCGCGAGTTCCAGCGGCGTTGCGCTTACCTGGCGAATTGATCCGGGACTTCGGTTACACGGCGCTGCGACATGTGATTCATCCATTCCGTTCCATTCGTTCCAGACGGATGACTTGTGGAAGCTGCGCGCGGCGACCGCGCGATGTCGTGAAGGTGCGTGCCGGCGGACATCGCCACGGACGTGTATTCGTCGACGCCAAGCCGCGATGGCTCCAGTGGAGAATAAGATCCCGCCGCCGATGGTTTCGCGAGCGTGTATTGCGTAGTCGAGGGAGCCGCGATATGCGGGATGTCATCGTTCGGTGCCGGCTGATACGGAAGCCGTTTTACCGTGCCGTTATGGCTGTTTTGACGGTAGCTCTTGCCGTGCAGGCCGGCAGCCTTCTCGCGAAGCTTGCCGCGGCGCTGTGAGACGGCCCTGCCCTCTGGGGCCTGCACGGATGAGACGGTGGCGGCGGTTGCGACACGAGCCGTGATTGCATCGGGAGAAGTCTTTTCGGCATGACGCGACGGAACCGGACCCGTTGGACGAGGTGTGTTGGCCTCCGACGCGGTCGCGACTGCGGATTCCTTGAAAGATCCGGTTGCGTTCGCAGTTGCATCCGTTGGTGAGGCACCTGCGCTCACGTGCGCCGATTGTCCACCCGGCGCTCGCCGATTTGCTTCGCCGTTCGCGGCCGCGTGCTGAGTCGCTGCTGCGTCAGCCCTGCGATCATCGGCCGACGGTGAGCCGCGATCGACCGTCAACGAACTGCCGAAAATACTGTCCCCAAGTGTCGGACGAGGGTCCAACTGACCGACAGTAATCCATGCAAGCATCGCAGCGCCGCCGAGTGCGCAAGCACCACCCGCTATTGCGCTCCAATGTACCGACGATCCATGCGATTCCGGCTCGAATGCAGGCATCCTGATTCGCTCGAAGGGCTGTCCTTCAGCGGTAATGGGCGGGAAGTGGTTGGACGGCGCATCGAATACTGTCGCGGCAGCCGCACGCCGTTCCAGCGGCACCCATTTGCATAGCGAGCGGATGGTCTCTTCGCTCATGCAGAAGGTACGCAGCATCGCTGCGTAGAGCGCCTTGAGTTCCGCACGCAAACTGCGGACCGGCGGCAGCAGCGTCCAGTCGTGACCGAAAGACGCCGGCAAGTGGCCAAGCGGGCGCAAGCGCGGCAGCGCCATGGCGCCTACGATTGGGGTGAGTGGAATGGTCAGCATCGGTCTGTTCCAGCGCCTTTAAAGTAGCCCGCCGATCAGCGGACGCAGGTCTAGGGACTCAGGCTTCAGGACGATGCGAGCGAAACGCCTGGCGTGTGCGGGTGGGTCGACGTTGCAGGGAAATGCCGCGCTCCGGGGAGCACGTGGGCGCGTGGGCGTTTTACTGTGAAGCCATCGGAGTGGCGAAGATAATGCCAAGGGGACGCCGAACAAACGATCGGACTGTTCCGAAAAGCAATGCGGATCGACCTTCGCCCGCGATCGTCTGGCCGACGATCAAACGACGCGCGCGCCTGTTTTATCGATCCAGCCGGTACACATAGCGCAAGGCGGTAATATCCACGCCGCCCATATGATCCGGCTCTGCGCCGACGAACTGCCAGCCTTGCCGCTCGTAGAAGCCGATCGCCGACGTATTGCCTTCGAGCACATACAGATATAACTGCGCCTCGCCTTGCGCGCGAGCCCAATCCTCGGCGGCGCGCATCAACAGCTTGCCCGCGCCGATGCCCTGGTACGCGGGCAACGCATGCAGGTTGTCCAGCAGCACGCCCCACGCGGAGTCCGGTTGTCGTTCCACGCAGACGAAGCCGATCGGCTCGCCCGCCAACTCGGCGATCAGTACGGCGCGGCGCTCGCCGCCCGGTGCGCTCAGTCGGGCTTCCCAATAGGCGGCGCGCTCCCGCGTGACTTCGCCGTCGAGGAAGGCGTCCGGCAGCAGGCCGCGATAGGTGGCCTGCCAACTGGTGCTGTGGATCGATGCAATGAGCGCGCAGTCCGCGAGGGTCGCGGGGCGCAGCGAAAGAGCGCGGGTGGTTTGCATCGGTAGTGCTCGACGAAAGTGCTGGCTGCAAAGTTTACCGCGAGGTTACGACGGCGCTGTTCGGTAATGAAACTGTATGAATTACGCCACAGCGCAATCAACGCTAACATTATGCGGACAGGGTTTCGCGTGATTCACAACGTTTACCCTGATACCACGCAAATGATTTGAATAAGAGAATGCAGCGCCCCCGGCGCGTCCGCTCTTCTATCCGCGCGTGGCATCCGCTTGCCGAATCCCATGGATCGTACCAACTGCCTGATCGCCGCGCGCACGCATGGCGAAGGGCTCATTAGAGAGTGTCATGTCTACTGCGTCACACGCCGCTTCCTCATCGCAAGAATCCAAGCTCAAGACAGTGTTCCGCGTCGTCAGCGGCAACTTTCTTGAGATGTACGATTTCATGGTCTATGGCTATTACGCCTCCGCGATCGCCAAGACCTACTTTCCGAGCGGCAACGAATTCGCCTCGCTGATGCTGTCGCTGTCGGTGTTCGGCGCGGGCTTCCTGATGCGGCCGCTCGGCGCGATCGTCCTCGGCGCCTACATCGACCATCACGGCCGGCGCAAGGGCCTGATCCTCACGCTCGCCCTGATGGCGCTCGGCACGCTCACGGTCGCGGCGATCCCAGGCTATGCGACGATCGGCGTGCTCGCGCCGGTGCTCGTGCTGTTCGGCCGTCTGCTGCAAGGCTTCTCCGCCGGCGTGGAGCTGGGCGGCGTTTCCGTGTATCTGTCGGAGATCGCCACTAAGGGCAACAAGGGCTTTTATTGCGCGTGGCAGTCGGGCAGTCAGCAGGTTGCCGTGGTGTTCGCCGCGCTGATCGGCGTGGTGCTCAACAAGATGCTGCCGGCGGACCAGATGGTCGCCTGGGGCTGGCGTGTGCCGTTCCTCATTGGCTGTCTGATCGTGCCGTTTTTGTTCCTGATCCGCCGTTCGCTGAAGGAAACCGAGGAGTTCGAGGCGCGCAAGCATCATCCGGGCATGGGTGAGATCGTGAAGACGATGGCCGCCAACTGGGGCACCGTGCTCGGCGGCATGGGCATGGTCATCATGACCACCGTGTCGTTCTACATGATCACCGCGTACACGCCGACCTTCGGCAAGGAAGTGCTTAAGCTCTCGTCGATCGATACGCTCGTCGTCACCGTCTGCATCGGCTTGTCGAACCTGATCTGGCTGCCGCTCGCGGGTGCGCTGTCGGACCGCATCGGCCGCCGTCCGGTGCTGCTCGCTTTCACCGCGCTGACGATCGTCACCGCCTATCCGGCGCTGCAATGGCTGGTCGCGGAGCCTTCCTTCGCGCGGCTGCTGGGCGTCGAACTGTGGCTGTCGTTCCTGTACGGCAGCTATAACGGCGCGATGGTCGTCGCGCTGACCGAGGTCATGCCTGTCGAAGTTCGTACGGCCGGCTTCTCTCTGGCTTACAGCCTGGCGACGACGATCGGCGGCTTCACGCCGGCTATTTCGACGCTGCTGATTCACGACACGGGCAACAAGGCCGCGCCTGGTCTGTTCCTGGGCCTTGCGGCGATCTGTGGGCTGGTTGCGACGCTGGCGCTGTATCGCACGCCGGGATCACGCGATCAGTATCGGACGGCCTGACGGTCGCCCGTTCATTCGGGCAATAGAAGAAAAACCCCGCGTTCGTGAGAACGCGGGGTTTTCTTTTGCCGCCGCCGAGGCAACGCGATCGCCCGCGAGCGCCGAACGACGCAGGGCGACGCAGGAGGAACGACGCGCCTAGCCGCGGCGCAATTCGTCCGCCACCGCCTCGACCACCTCACCCCATGCGCCAGGCCGCGGCTGACGCACGAGCGTCGCGCCCGGATACCAGGGACTGCGCGTCTCGCCGGCAAACCAGCGCCAATCCGCGGCGAACGGCAGCATCAGCCAGAGCGGCTTGCGCAGCGCGCCGGTAAGGTGAGCGATGGACGTATCCACCGACACCACCGCGTCGAGCCGCGCGATGATCGCCGCGGTGTCCGCGAAATCGCCGATCCGCTTGTCGAAACGATGAATCGACGCAGCCCGCGGATGTGCGTCGAGCGCCGCGCGTTCCTCGGCGCTCAGTTCCGGTTGCAGCACGATCCAGTCGATGCCGTCGAGCGCGAAGAGCGGATCGAGCGCGGCGAGCGGCATCGAACGTGTTTCGTTTTGCTGGATGCGTCCCGACCACGCGATGCCGATCTTGCGTTTTGCCTGACCGCCGAGCGAGCCGCGCCATTTGCGGGCATAGGCGGGCGGCACGCTGAGGTAGGGCGTGCGGGCCGGAATGGTGTCGTAGGTGGTGCCGAGCGCGAGCGGCAAGCTCAGCAGCGGGCAGTGCAGATCCGCGGCGGGGCGCGGCGCGCCCTGGGCGATCAGCGTGACGCGCCAGGCTTCCGCAGCCGGGGCCAACAGCGGCAGCAGTTGCGGCTGCACTTCGAGCACGACGCGCGCCGCGCGCTGCGCGGCCAGCGGGACGAAGCGCACGAATTGCAGCGTATCGCCGAAACCCTGTTCGGCATGAATGAACAGCGTGCGCTGCTCGATCGGCTCGCCGTGCCAGCGCGGCAGCGTCTGGATCGCCGGTTGCGCCATCGTTTGCAGCCGCCATTCGTATTCCGGCAGTCCGCGTGTGAAATCGCGCAATGCGAGCCATGCCAGCGCGCGGTTCATGTGCGCGCTCGCGAGGTCGGGGCGCAAGCGCAACGCCTGGTCGAATGCGCGCACCGCTGTGGCGTGCGCGCCGAGCGCCTGATGCGCGGCGCCGAGGCTCAGCCATGCGAGCGCGAATTGCGGATCGAGACCGACCGCGCGTTCCAGATACGGCAGCGCCTGCGCATGACGCCCCAACGCCGCGAGCGCATTGCCCATGCCGTAGATGGCCGGAGGCAGGTTCGGCTGCAAGGCGAGCGCGGCCTCGAATGACGCGACCGCTTCGGCGTGACGGCCGGTTGCGTCGAAGGTATTGGCGAGATTGAAGTGCGCGGCGACGAAGCGCGGCTCGGCGGCGAGCGCGGCCTGGAAGCACGGAATCGCCTCGTCCGCGCGACCCAGCGCGTTCAGCGACATGCCCATGTTATTGAGCGCGCCCGCGTGGCCGGGACGCAGTTCGAGCGCGCGCTGGAACGACGCGATCGCCTCCGTGTGGCGTCCGAGCGCGTGCAGCGCATTGCCGAGGTTGTTGTGCGACGAGGCGTCGTTCGGTTGCAGGCGCAGCGATTTCGCGAAGGCATCGGCGGCGTCTTCGTGACGGCCCGCGGCCGCATAGGCGTTGCCGAGGTTGTAGTGCGCCATCGGGAAGGACGGCGCCAGCGTCAGCGCGTTGCGGAATCGTTCGATGGCGTCCTCGAGTTTGCCGAGCGCCTTCAGGGCGTTGCCGAGATTCAGTTGCAGCGCGGCGTCTTCCGGGCGCAGGTTCACCGCACGCCGCACGAGCTCGGCGGCTTCGGCGTGCTGGCCTTGCTGGTGGCGCAGAACGCCCAGCAGATGCAACGCATCGACGTGCGCGGGATTGCCGTCGAGCGTCGCGCGGTAGCCGCGTTCGGCGTCGTCGAGGCGGCCGTCACGGTGCGCCGCGAAAGCGCGGTCAAATACAGGTTGCATGACGGGGAAGGGTAGGCCGGATGAAACGAACCGCCGCATTTTCCCACACTCGCCGGACCGCGCTGCGATTTGACCGGTCGTCTCAATAATGTATAACGTATGAATATCTGTTCATATGTACGTTCACGCTACCGCCTGTCATGGTTTCTTCCGCGCCGCCGAGCAGCCCTGAATACCGTTCCGCGGACACCCTCGTGCCGCTGGCCGATCTGTTCCGCCTGCTCGGCGACCCGACGCGGTTGCGCATCGTGCTGGCGTGTGCCGACGAACGGCGCGCGGTCGGCGCGCTGGCGCAGGCGCTGCATCTGTCGCCGTCGCTGGTGAGCCACCACTTGCGGCTGCTGCGCGCCGCGCGAATCGTGCGCGCGGAGCGGCAGGGCAAGCAGGTGTTCTACCTCGCCGCGGACCGTCACATCAGCGCGATGCTGGCCGGGATGCTCGAGCACGTGGCCGAACCGGCCAGCGAATTTCCTCTGGATCCGACATGAAGAACAACGTTGCCCCGAACCGCCCTGACGACGAGCGCGAGGACGAACACGTCGGCCATAGCCACAGCCATGGTGGCGGTAGCCACAGCGACGGCAGCCACAGCCACGCCCACCATCACCACGCCCACGCCCACGCCCACGCCCACCCGCCCGCCGCCGGCCACGGTCGCGCATTCGCGCTCGCCGTCGCGCTGAACGTCGCGATCGTGGTGATGCAAGCCGTCTACGGCGTGATCGCGCATTCCACCGCGCTACTCGCCGACGCCGGCCACAACCTCTCCGACGTGCTCGGCCTACTGCTCGCGTGGGGCGCCACATGGCTCGCCACGCGGCGTCCGTCGGCACGCTTCACGTTCGGCTTCGGCAGCTCGTCGATTCTCGCGTCGCTTGCCAACGCGGCGCTGCTGCTGTTCGCGTGCGGCGTGATCGTCGCCGAGGCGATCGGGCGCCTGATGAATCCGGCGCCGGTTGCCGGACTCGCGGTGTTCGTCGTCGCCACCGTGGGCATGGTGGTCAACGGGATTTCCGCATGGCTTTTCATGCGCGGTCAGAAGGAAGACCTGAACATTCGCGGCGCCTTCCTGCACATGGCGGCGGATGCCGGCGTCTCCGCGGCGGTCGCGCTCAGCGGCCTCGCGATTCTCTACACCAACTGGACGTGGCTCGACCCGGTGATGAGCCTGCTCGTGGTCGCGGTGATCGTGTACGGCACCTGGGGTCTGCTGCGCGATTCGGCGCATCTCGCGCTCGACGCCGTGCCGCCGGGCGTCGATATGCAGCGCATTCGCGACTATCTTGCGGATCAGCCGGGCGTCGTCGACGTGCACGATCTTCACGTCTGGGCGCTGTCGACTACCGGCAACGCGCTCAGCGCGCATCTGGTGATGCCGGCGGGCCATCCCGGCGACGAATCGCTCGACGGCATCGTCGTCACGCTGCGCGAACGTTTTTCGATGCAGCATGCGACGCTGCAAGTCGACCTCGGCACGACCGAGCATCGTTGCGCGATGGACCATCCGCCGCATGCGCATTGACGCGCGGCACACGCACGACATCGCGACGAAGCGCAACAGCCGCACGCTTATCCGCGCCCCCGCGATTGATGCGGCGCACCGTTGAGCAAGCGGTTGGCGGCGTACACTAGAGCGCACCGTTGTCTCCGGAGTTCTGCATGGACGCTGCTGCAAACGACGCGTCGCCGGTGCTGATCGTCGGGGCGGGGCCCACCGGGCTTGCCGCGGCGATGAGTCTCGCGCGTGCCCACATCCCCGTGCGTCTGATCGACAAAGCGATGCGACCGAACCCGTACTCGCGGGCCATCGGCATCCAGGCGCGCACGCTCGAACTACTCGAGCAGCATCGGCTGGTCGAGCGGTTTCTGGAACGAGGTCATCGCGCGCGTGCCGCTAACCTTTTTTCCAACGGCATGCGCCTCGCGCAGCTCGATTTCGATCCGCTGCACACGCGCTATCCGTATCTGCTGTTTCTCGATCAGTCGGTGACTGAACGTCTGCTGACCGAGCATCTGGCGGAGTTCGGCGTGACGGTCGAACGGGGCGTGGAACTGACCATGTTTTCGCAGGGCGCCGCGGGCGTTCAGGCGACGCTGCGGCGCGCGGACGGCCACACGGAAACGCTGCGTCCGTCGTACATGATCGCCGCCGACGGCGCGCACAGCGCGATCCGTCATCGGCTGGGTTTGAGCTTCACGGGCAAGACCTTCGAGCAGACTTTCCTGCTCGCCGATCTGCACGCCGAAACCGATTGGCCCGAAGACGAGTTCCATATTTTCGCTTCCGGCGAGGGCCTGGTCGCGTTGTTTCCGATGGGCCATGGCCGGCATCGTCTGATCGCGGATCATGCGGCCGAGCCTGCTGGCGGCGTGTCGCGCGCCACGCTCGCGACGCCGGCGGTGTTGGGCGAGCCGCCGCTCAACAGCGTGCCCGCGCCGTCGCTCGAAGCATGCAAGGCGCTGATCGCGCGGCGCGTGCGCGAACGAGTCGACGTGTCGGATCTCGCGTGGTCGTCGTATTTTCATGTGAACAGCCGGATGGTCGAGCGGCTGCGCGTCGGCCGCATCTTCCTCGCGGGCGACGCCGCGCACGTCCACAGTCCGGCCGGCGCGCAAGGCATGAACACGGGCATTCAGGAAGCGTTCAATCTCGGCTGGAAGCTCGCGCTCGTTTTAAAGGGCGCGGCGCCGGACCGTTTGCTCGACACCTATCATCTCGAACGTCATCCGATCGAACGCGACGTGCTGCGGCAGACCGGCTTCATCACGCAGATGGCCGAGGCCGATCATGGACCATTGAAGCTGCTGCGCGAGCGCGTGATGCCGGTGCTCGCCGCGCTCGGGCCGCTGCGCGATGCGGCGCGCCTGACCATCAGCGAGTTGTCGATCCAGTACCGGCGCAGTCCGCTTACGTTTGAACGCGTGCTCGACGGCGGCCCGCGTGCCGGCGAAAGGGCGCCCGATGCGCTGGTGCATGTGGTGGACGGACCGCTCGGCCGCGCGCCGGGCGTCGGCTGCATTTACGATCTGCACGACCCGGCGTTCTTCTCGCTGTTCCTGCTGGTGCCGCCGTTGCCCGTCGACGAAACGCCGCTCGATCCCGCGGCGAAGCACGCGCCGCCGCCGGACGCGGAACTGGAGCGGCTCGCCGCCGAGGTGGAGACATTGCTGCCGGGCGCGGTGCGCATCTGGCGCATCACGGATACGACCGGCGACGGTGGTCCGGCACTCGCCGAATCGTATGGACGCACGCGGCCGTCGTTCTATCTGGTGCGGCCGGACGGCTACATCAGCGCGCGCGGGCGCACCGGCTCCGATCTGCACGGCCTGGCGCGACACTGCGAAGCGTGGTTTGCGGTGAGCGGCGAGATACCGGAGCAGGCGGCCCTGTGAGGGGCCGCCTCGCGTGCTGGCTGCGGGGTGTTGCGGTGGGTTGCGGTGGGGTGACGGGCGGGCGGCAATTGCCGCCCGCTTCGCCAAAAGATGGCGACAGCCGCGCCTGCTCAGGCCGTGGCGGGCGCAGCCGGCGTCAGCGCCTCACGATGCTTGACGAGCGCTTCCTTGACGATCGCCGACATCGCAATGCCGTCGGCGTCCGGGTGATCCAGCGACGCCAGCAATGCGCGCCGCATGCGCGGCTCCCAGAAGCGGTGGATATGATCGGCGACGCCGGCGAGTGCTTCCTCGTGATCCGGCATCGACTCGAAAAACTCGCCGATCCGGTTCGCCATGTCGATCAGGTTCTGCTTGTCCATGCTCGCCTCACTTGCCCGACGTCACGTTGGCCAACTCGCGATGCTTCAGCAGATCCAGCTGCTCGGTGTTGAAGCGCGAGTAGTCCTTCTGCCATTGCGACGGCTGTTCGACCGGCATCACCTGCACCGCGGTCACCTTGTATTCCGGGCAGTTGGTTGCCCAGTCCGAACTCTCGGTGGTGATCACGTTCGCGCCCGATTCGGGGAAGTGGAACGTCGTGTAGACGACGCCCGGCTGCATCCGTTCAGTGATTTTGGCGCGCAGCACAGTCTGCCCCGCACGCGATTCGATGCCGACCCAGTCGTCCATCTTGATGCCGCGTTCCTCGGCATCGTGCGGATGGATTTCCAGCCGGTCCTCGTCGTGCCAGCGCGAGTTCTCGGTGCGGCGCGTTTGCGCGCCCACGTTGTACTGCGACAGGATGCGGCCCGTCGTGAGCAGCAGCGGGAACTTGCGCGTGACCTTTTCCGGCGACGCGATGAACTTCGTGATGACGAACTTGCCCTTGCCGCGCACGAAGGTGTCGATGTGCATGGTCGGCGTGCCGTCCGGCGCGTTCTCGTTGCACGGCCACTGAATGCTGCCGAGCTCGTCGAGCTTCTTGTACGAGACGCCGTGGAAAGTCGGCGTGAGACGCGCGATCTCGTCCATGATCTGCGACGGATGCGTGTAGTCCATCTCGTAGCCGAGCGCACGCGCGAGCAGTATGGTCACTTCCCAGTCCGCGTAACCCGGCAGCGGCGGCATCACCTTGCGCACGCGCGAGATACGGCGCTCCGCGTTGGTGAAAGTACCGTCCTTTTCGAGGAACGACGAACCCGGCAGCAGCACGTGCGCGTACTTGGCGGTCTCGTTCAGGAAAATATCCTGCACGACGATGCATTCCATCGACGACAGCGCCGCCGATACATGATGCGTGTTCGGGTCGGACTGCACGATGTCCTCGCCCTGGCAGTACAGGCCCATGAAGCTGCCGTCGAGCGCCGCGTCGAACATGTTCGGAATGCGCAGCCCCGGTTCCGGCTGCAGCGTGACGTTCCACGCTTGCTCGAACAGCGTGCGCGTGACCGTGTCGCTGATGTGGCGGTAGCCCGGCAACTCATGCGGGAACGAGCCCATGTCGCACGAGCCCTGCACGTTGTTCTGACCGCGCAGCGGATTCACGCCCACGCCTTCGCGGCCGATGTTGCCGGTGGCCATCGCCAGATTCGCGATGCCCATCACCGTGGTCGAACCTTGCGCGTGTTCGGTGACGCCGAGGCCGTAGTAGATCGCGGCGTTGCCGCCGGTGGCGTAGATGCGGGCGGCTTCGCGTACGGCTTGCGCCGGCACGCCGGTGACTTCCTCGGTCGCTTCCGGCGCGTTCTCCGGCAGCGCCACGAAATCGCGCCATTGCTGGAAGGCGCGCGTGTCGCAACGCTCGGCGACGAACGCTTCGTTCAGCAAGCCTTCGGTCACGATCACGTGAGCCAGCGCATTCACGACGGCCACGTTGGTGCCGGGGCGCAATTGCAGATGATGCGAGGCCTTCACGTGCGCCGTATCGACGATATCGATGCGGCGCGGATCGACGACGATCAGCTTCGCGCCCTCACGCACGCGGCGCTTCAGACGCGAGCCGAACACCGGATGGCCGTCGGTCGGATTCGCGCCGATTACCACGATGACGTCGGCTTTGTCGACCGAGGCGAAGGTCTGCGTGCCCGCCGATTCGCCGAGCGTGGTCTTCAGGCCGTAGCCGGTGGGCGAGTGGCACACGCGCGCGCAGGTGTCCACGTTGTTGTTGCCGAACGCGGCGCGCACGAGCTTTTGCACGAGATAGGTTTCCTCGTTCGTGCAACGCGACGACGTGATGCCGCCGATCGAGTCGCGGCCGTACTTCGCCTGAATGCGGCGGAACTCCGAAGCCGCGTAGTTGAGCGCTTCTTCCCAGCTGACTTCGCGCCACGGATCGGTGATCTTCGCGCGGATCATCGGCTTGGTGATGCGGTCCTTGTGCGTTGCGTAGCCCCAGGCGAAGCGGCCCTTCACGCAGGCGTGGCCTTCGTTGGCCGCGCCGTTCTTGTGCGGCACCATGCGCACGACCTCGTTGCCCTTCATCTCCGCCTTGAACGAGCAGCCGACGCCGCAATACGCGCAAGTGGTGATGACCGAGTGCTCGGCCTGGCCGAGCATGATGACGGTTTTCTCCTGCAGGGTAGCGGTCGGGCACGCGGCGACGCACGCGCCGCACGACACGCATTCCGAGTCCATGAACGGCTTGTTTTCGCTCGCCGCCACGCGCGATTCGAAACCGCGCCCGGCGATGGTCAGCGCGAACGTGCCTTGCGTTTCCTCGCACGCGCGCACGCAGCGATTGCAGACGATGCACTTCGACGGGTCATACGTGAAGTACGGATTCGATTCGTCTTTTTTGTCCTTCAGGTGATTCGCGCCGTCGAAGCCGTAGCGCACTTCGCGCAAGCCGGTCACGCCCGCCATGTCCTGCAGTTCGCAGTCGCCGTTGGCGGGGCAGGTGAGGCAATCGAGCGGGTGATCGGAGATGTACAGCTCCATCACGTTGCGGCGCAGCGATTGCAGACGATCCGTTTGCGTGCGGACCTTCATGCCGGCTTCGACCGGCGTCGTGCACGACGCGGGATAGCCGCGCTTGCCTTCGATCTCGACCAGACATAGGCGGCACGAGCCGAACGGTTCGAGCGAATCGGTCGCACAGAGCTTCGGCACGTTCACGCCGGCCTCGGCGGCGGCGCGCATCACCGAGGTGCCGGCTGGAACGGTGATCGACTGGCCGTCGATTTCGAGCGTGACGTCGATGTCGGCGTGGCGCGCCGGCGTGCCGTAGTCGGTGTCGTCGTACACCGAGCGGGTCGCGCGTTGTTGCGCTTGCGATTTGCACGCGCAGTTGCCGGAGCCGCAGCCGCCGGCAGGGGAGTTGAGCATGTCGGACATGGTGGGGCTCCTGGGTCAGGCCGCGGCCGCTTTGGGCGCGCTATCGTCTAGGTTGGCGAGACCGAAGTCTTCGGGGAAATGGTCGAGCGCGGAGAGAACCGGGAACGGCGTCATGCCGCCCATCGCGCACAGCGATCCGGACACCATCGTGTCGCACAGATCGCGCAGCAACTGCACTTGCCGCGTGGAGGTATCGCCGTTGCGGATCCGTGCGATCACCTCGACGCCGCGCGTCGAGCCGATCCGGCATGGCGTGCACTTGCCGCAGGATTCGAGCGCGCAGAAATGCATCGCGTACTGCGCGAGTTCGGCGAGGTTCGACGTGTCGTCATGCACGACGAGGCCGCCGTGGCCGACCACCGCGCCGACCGCCGCATACGCCTCGTAGTCCATCGGAATGTCCCACTGGCTTTCCGGCAGATACGTGCCGAGCGGGCCGCCCACCTGCACCGCGCGCGCCGGCCGGCCGCTTGCCGTGTCGCCGCCGTAGTCGTACAGCAGTTCGCGCAGCGTCACGCCGAACGCGAGTTCGACCAGGCCGCCTTGCTTCACGTTGCCGGCGAGCTGGAACGGCAGCGTGCCGCGCGAACGGCCCATGCCGAAGTCTTTGTAGAACGCCGCGCCGCGCGCGAAGATGATCGGCACGGTGGCGAGCGTGATGACGTTGTTGATCACCGTGGGCTGGCCGTAGAGGCCGACGAGCGCGGGCACCGGCGGCTTCGCGCGCACGATGCCGCGTTTGCCTTCGAGCGATTCGAGCAGCGCGGTTTCCTCGCCGCATACGTAAGCGCCGGCGCCCTTCGCCACGAACAGGTCGAAGCGATGCGCCGAGCCGAGCACGCTGTCGCCGAGCCAGCCGGCGGCGCGCGCCTTGGCGATCGCGGCTTCGAGCGTCGCGATCGAATGCGGATATTCGCTGCGCACGTAGATGTAGCCGACCGTCGCGCCGGTCACGACGCCCGCGATGATCATCCCTTCGATCAGCACGTAGGGATCGCTTTCCATCACGAGGCGATCGGAGAAGGTGCCGGAGTCGCCTTCGTCCGCATTGCAGACGATGTACTTCTGCGCCGCCTTGGCGCCGCGCACCGTGCGCCATTTGATGCCGGCCGGGAAGGCCGCGCCGCCGCGGCCGCGCAGACCGGATTCGATCAAGGCTTCGCAGGCGGCGTCGCCGTCGGTTTGCAGTGCGTTGCGCAGACCTTCGAGGCCGCCGTGGGCGGCGTAATCGTCGATCGAAAGCGGATCGGTGATGCCGATGCGCGCGAAGGTCAGGCGCTGCTGCTTCTTCAGGTAGGGAATGTCGTCGACCACGCCGACGCGCCGCGCATGCTCGCCGCCTTCCACGAAGCCGGCGTCGAAGAGCGCCGCGACGTCGCTCGCCTCGATGTTGGCGTAGCCGATGCGGCCTGCCGCGGTTGCGACCTCGACGAGCGGCTCGAGCCACAGCAGGCCGCGCGACCCGTTGCGAACCAGTTCGATTTCGATGCCGCGGCGTGCGGCCTCGGCCGCGATTGCTTCGGCAAGCGCATCGGCGCCGAGCGCCAGCGCGGAGGAGTCGCAGGGAACGTAGATGCGCGTCATGCCGTCACCTCCACACATTTGCTGGCGGCCGCGAAGATGGCGTCGAACTTCTGCGGCGTGACCCTGGCGTGCAAGGTGCCGTTGAGCATCAGCGCCGGTGACAGCGCGCACTGGCCGAGGCAGTACACCGACTCCAGTTCGACCGTCGCATCATGCTGATGCTCCGCGTCGAATCGACAACCGGTATGCGCCTCGATATGCTGCGCGAGCGCTTCGGTGCCCATGCTGCGGCATGCCTCGGCGCGGCACAGTTGCACCGTGACAGGCGCGGCGGGATGCGTGCGAAAGTGGTGGTAATAGGTGATGACGCCGTGCACTTCCGCGCGCGACAGGTTCATCGCTCTTGCGAGCGGCGCGACCGTGTCAGGCGGCACGTAGCCGAGTTCGTCCTGAATCGCGTGCAGTACCGCTAGCAGCGACATTCCCGGTTGTGCGTGACGCTGCACGATCTGCTCCGGCGCGATGGCGTTTGAATCGTCCAAGTGGGGGCTCCTCCAAAGTCATATATATGCACTTGTGATTCATAATGCGTGCACGTATGCTTTGCTTGTTAGATATATAAGATACCCAACGATATGCGGCAGGAACGGCTTGCGCAATAGGAAATGATTGAGCATATATGATCAGGATAGAGTGCCAGGCACAACTGGTGGTGAAGGGTCCGGACGGCCGGGAGGTAAGCCTGTCGGACGTGGTGCCGCTGCTCGCGTTGGTGGACGAGTCCGGCAGCATCGCGCAGGCGGCGACGCTTAAGGGTTTGTCCTACCGTCACGCGTGGGGTTTGCTGCGTGGTATCGAGGAGCGTTTGGGCGGTCCTCTGATCGCGAAGGAACGCGGCCGCGGCTCCGTGCTCTCCGAACTCGGGCAAGCGGTGCTGCGCGCGCAACGTTTGTGCGGCGAGCGGCTCGACGGCAACATGCGGGCACTCGCGAGCGAGGTGGCGAGCGATCTGAACCGCTGGCTCGCGCCGCCCACCGAGAACGTGCGCATTCACGCGTCGCATGGCTACGCGGTGGCCGCGCTCGTCACGACGTTGGTCGCCAACGATCTGCCGGTCGATATCAAGTACCGCGACAGCGCCGACTCGGTCATTGCGCTCTCGCGCGGCGAGTGCGATCTGGCCGGCTTTCATTTGCCGCTCGGCGAGTTTCGCGCGGTCTGTGCCGATACCTATCGGCGCTGGCTGGATCCGCAGCGTCATGTGCTCGTGCATCTGACGCGGCGCAAGCAGGGGCTCTTCCTCGGCAAGGGCAATCCGAAGGGAATCGGCGGCCTGAGCGATCTCGCGCGCGACGATATTCGCTTCGTCACTCGCCAGCCCGGCTCGGGCACGCGCATGCTGCTCGATCTTGCGCTACGCAAAGTCGGGGTCGATCCGGATCGCGTCAACGGCTATGCGTCGACCGAACTCACGCACTCGGCGATCGCGGCGTTCGTGGCGAGCGGCATGGCGGATGCGGGCTTCGGCGTGGAGCCCGCCGCGCATCATTTCGGGCTCGACTTCATTCCGGTCGTCGACGAAGACTATTACTTCGCGTGCGACCGCGCGCGGCTCGAGCGCGGGCCGCTCGCGACGGTGATCGAATTGCTGCGCGGCGCGGCGTTCCGGCAGAGCGTCGACTACCTCGAAGGCTACGATCCGCGCGACTGCGGCAAGCTGCTCGACCTGGAGTTTGGACTCGGCGAAGCCGCGGCGTAAGCGGTTGTAAACATAAAGCAGGGTTGGGCACTGCGCGGGGTGTCCGTTTGGGATACTCTCTCAGCTTTCCGCTTTGACCCTAACCGCGCGCGAACGCGCTGAATCGACATGAAAGTATTTCTTCACGCATGCGTTGCCGCCGCGACGGCCGGTGTGCTGGTCGCCACTGCTTCGGTTGCCTTTGCACAGAATTCACCCGGTGTGCCGGGCGGCATCTTGCAGGACGAGTTCCGCCTCGCGGAACATCCGCAAATGCCGTTCGCCGCGTCCGCGCCTTCGGACAAATATCAGCACGGCAACAAGTCGGCCAAGCGCAAGCGCGGCGACATGGGCGACCCGAACGGCTGCAACCTGCAGTGTCCGAAAGACGAGTAAGCGGGGGGTCTGTTTGTTGGCGAAACGCCGGCGTTCTGCCGGCGTTTTGCGTTTGGCCGTACCGCCTAGCTGTTTGGGACTGACGCTCGTTCAGGGCTTCGCCGTATGCCACACGTCCTTGAAGCCGTCTCCCTTCGTATCGCCCGCCTGCTTATCGGCCGCGTAGCGATAGAGCGGACGGCCCTTGTACGCCCACTGCTGCTTGCCGTCGGCGCCGGGAATCAACGTCCAGTCGCCCGATGGCTTGTCCGATGGGCTAGCTGTTGCCGCGGGCCAATAATTCACGCAGCCGCCAGTGCAGGCGCTCACGCCAGGCGTGGTGTCCTTGTCGAAGGTGTAAAGCGTCATGCCGTCGGCGGTGACGAAGCGGCCGTCGACGACTTTCGGCGCCTCGGCGAACGCCGTCTGCTGCAGTGCGAGAAGGGCGAGGCAGAAGAGAGTCTTGCGCATGTTGTCGGCTCCTGAATTTTGGTGTTGGTCTCGCGCGGAACGCGGCGTGCGGCCGCGCGTGACGTACAAACGATCGAGCGTTGCCGTTTATTCCATTCACTTCTTGTTCAGCGGGTCGAGACCGGTTCCGGCGATGTCGGCGGCGGCTTCGGGCGAGGCGAGAAACTGCAGCAATTGCCGCGCTTTCCGTGCTTCCAGTGGATGCCGGGTGCCGGTGGGAATGCCGGCGGCGTAGCGCGTGACCAATCGCAGCGGTCGGGAATCTTACCGACGAACTGGTGCTGGGTTGACACCGGAAGCGACTCGCTGGCCTGCTGAAAGCCCAAATGATATTCGCCGTTCGCGACGACGAGCCGATGGGGACACGGTCGCCTTGGGACAGAACTGGAGAATGGACTATGAGAAATGCGTCGTGTGGGCGGCGGCGCGCGCGGATGCGGCGCATCTTCCACCCTGAGCGGTGTTTTGTGAACCCGGGTTTGTTGCGGCAGCCAGGCAGAGCGGGTGGCCGGCGGGAAGGACAGCGACAGGCAGCAAAAACCCGCGAAGCAAAAGCTATCGCGGGTTCTAGGACTCTGCTGGAACAGAATTTGGTGGAGGCGGCGGGAATCGAACCCGCGTCCAGAAGCACTCTACGACCAGTTCTACATGTTTAGTTCAGTCTTTTCATTTAACCGCAGCGACGCGGACGAACACGCTGCACTACGGCGATTCACTAGATTTTCGACCCGGACGTCGTGACACCGCCAAGGCTTAACTGACGTATATGACCTCTGTCGGTATTGCTACCGGTCTTGCGACTCTAGCCCGTCAGTGAACTAGGCAGAGGACGGCGGCCCTTAGGCTGCCAGTGCGAACGTATCGTCGTTTGCAGTTACGTTTTTCCCATTGATTAACGAGGTGACGGGTCCTCGACATGCCCTAGCCGCTTCGCAACCCCTGTCGAAACCAGGTCGCCCCCGCGGTTCGTTGCCCAGTACTTATGGGCCAACAGCAATTTTACAATAGTTTGAACGCCGCGTCCTCGCTGATTGTTTGCGGCGCGGCCTTGTGCTGTCGCGGCCGCAACGCAGTCCGCGCGCGCGTTAGCCGATCTCGCGCAGCAGTCTTTGCAACTCAGCCGGTGATTGCACGACGTGTTGTGCGTGCCATTGCGTCGGCGGAATATCGTCGCCGCAGTAACCGTACGCGGCCGCCACCGTCTTCATGCCGGCGGCGAAGCCCGCTTGCACGTCGCGCAGGTCGTCGCCAACGTAGACAATGCGCTCGGGCACCACGTCCAGTTCGCGCGCGGCGTGCAGCAAAGGTGCAGGGTGCGGCTTCGAATGCGCCGTCGTGTCGCCGCTCACCACGCAGCCCGCGCGCTCCTCGAGGCCGAGTTGCGCAATCAACGGCTCGGTGAGCCGCGCGACCTTGTTCGTGACAACGCCCCAGCGCACGCCTCGTGCGTCGAGTTCGTCGAGTAATTCGGGAATGCCCGGAAACAGCGTTGTCTCGATGCACAGGTCGGCTTCGTAGTTAGCGAGGAATTCTTCCCGCATCGAGGCGAACTCGTGATCCTCCGGGCCAATCCCGAACGCGCCGCAGATCAGCCCGCGCGCTCCCGCGGAAGCAAGTGGGCGGAGGTTTTCGAGCGGCACCATTGCGAGGCCGCGATCGTGCCGCATTTTGTTGACGGCGGCCGCGAGATCAGGCGCCGTGTCGGCCAAGGTGCCGTCCAGGTCAAACAGTACGGCCTGGCAAAGACCGAGCGCATCGTCGTTGTCTTCGCGTTGGGGCAGGGGCGTGGGATCGCTCATTAATAGTCCAAGTCCGGCGGGTCGGGGCGGATCAGACGTCGCGGCGGCAGGCGAGCATGTAGTTCACGCTCGTGTCGGCGGACAGCGTGAAATGCTTGCTGAGCGGATTGTAGACAATGCCCTTGATATCGGCCGTGCGCAGGCCGGCGGCGCGCACGAAACCCGCCAATTCCGACGGGCGGATGAAGCGCGCGTAGTCGTGGGTGCCCTTCGGTAGCATTCGCGCGATGTATTCGGCGCCGATCACAGCGAACAGGTACGACTTCACATTGCGGTTCAGCGTGGAGAAGAACACCCAGCCGCCGGGTTTCACCAGTGTCTTGCATGCCTCGACAATGGCGGCTGGCTGCGGTACGTGCTCCAGCATTTCCATGCAGGTAACGACGTCGTAGGTTCCCGGTTCGCGCGCTGCGAGTGCCTCGGCGGCGATTTCTTCGTAACTAACCGTTACGCCGCTTTCAAGGCTGTGAAGATCGGCGACGCCGAGCGCCTGGTTCGACAGATCGATGCCTTTAACATGCGCGCCCAGTCCTGCCATGGATTCCGACAAAATGCCGCCGCCGCAGCCGATGTCCAGAACGTTCTTGCCGGGCAAATGTGCATGGGCGTCGATCCAGCTCAGGCGAATCGGGTTAAGTTCGTGCAGCGGTTTGAATTCGGCATTCGGGTCCCACCAACGATGCGCTAGATCGCTAAATTTCTGTAGTTCGTGGGGATCGGCGTTGGTCATGGCGAAAGCTGCCTCGATGAGAGGGTGCTCGAGGATAAACCGTGAGTATATAGGCGGAGGGGCGAGGCGGCAAAATGCCGTCCATCGGCGCCACGAAGCATTTAGAGGAGGCATTGCGCCCGCGTTTCGGGAATCCGCTGGCGCCGCAGAGGGCGGACACAAAAAAGCCCCGCCGAAGCGGGGCTTTTCGATACTGCGGTAATTTGTAGCTTACTGCTTCGAAGTACCGACAACTTCGACTTCCACGCGACGATCCGGTGCGAGGCAGGCGACGAGTTGCTTGTGGTTCTTCTGGTTGCAGCCGGTCGTGACCGGGTTGCGCTTGCCCTTGCCTTCCGTATAGATACGGTTGGATTCGATGCCCTTGCTGACCAGGTATGCCTTGACAGCTTGAGCACGGCGCAGCGACAGACGGTCGTTGTACTTGTCCGAACCGATGCGGTCCGTGTAACCCGTTGCGACGACGACTTCCAGGTTCAGGCCTTGGATCTTCGATGCGAGATCGTTCAGCTTTTCCTTGCCTGCCGGCTTCAGGATCGCCTTGTCGAAGTCGAACAGTGCGTCAGCTTGATACGTGATCTTTTGGCTGGTGATGGCTGGTGCGGGTGCGACCGGAGCCGGCGGCGTCGGAGCCTGAGCAACCAGGGCGCCGTCGCACTTGGCGTTGGCCGTTGCCGGCGTCCAGAATGCATCGCGCCAGCAGAGTTCGTTCGTGCCGTTCATCCACACGTATTCGCCGGTACCATTCACCCAGTTGTCGTTCGTAGCTTGTCGCGACGCCGGCACCGACTGTGCCATGGCGGATGCAGCCATAACCGCGGTAGCTGCAATGAACGCGAGCTTTGAAAGTTTATTCATATTTCTCCTCTCGAAATTGAGATTACCGCAGGTTTACTGCGAGCCTGTTGACGAAGACAAGTCATACATTGCTCGAAGTATAACATCGGTGCAGAACAAAAAAGGTGCTGTGTAGACTTCGAGCAGTGTCTAACTCTTTGTGCGTTGGCATTTTGCCATATCGTTCCCTTCCGACGATAAAAAAATCCGCCCCCGATCGAATCGCCCTCCAATTGTGGTGCATGCGCAACAAAAGCAATCGCCTGGACGGGCCGCCAGTCATGGCTCAGCGGCGGATTGCGCCACGCACAATTCGAGCCTGCTTCGGCTCGAAAGTGGGGCGGCGGCGCGCTCTTCACGCGCGCCCGCTAATAGGTATACGTACCCGCGCCAGGGCGGAATACGCGGCATGTTAGAATCGCGTGATGCGTTGCGCCTGCAATGCTTACGCGAAGGCGCGGTTTACTGCCGCCTTGGCACGTAAAAGATACGGATAATGGATCAATTCGCCAAAGAGACTCTGCCAATCTCCCTAGAGGAGGAAATGCGCCGTTCGTATCTCGATTACGCGATGAGCGTGATCGTGGGGCGTGCGCTTCCCGATGTTCGCGATGGCCTGAAGCCGGTGCACCGGCGCGTGCTGTACGCCATGCACGAGCTCAACAACGACTGGAACCGGGCTTACAAGAAGTCGGCGCGTATCGTCGGCGATGTGATCGGTAAATATCACCCGCACGGCGACACCGCTGTCTACGACACCATCGTCCGGATGGCGCAGGACTTTTCGCTGCGCTACATGCTGGTGGACGGCCAAGGCAACTTCGGTTCGGTCGACGGCGACAACGCCGCGGCCATGCGGTACACCGAAATCCGCATGGCGAAGATAGGCCACGAACTGCTGGCCGACATCGACAAGGAAACGGTCGACTTCACGCCGAACTACGACGGCAGCGAAAACGAACCGGCCATTCTGCCGGCGCGCATCCCCAATCTGCTGATCAATGGCTCGTCCGGCATCGCGGTCGGCATGGCGACCAATATCCCGCCGCACAACCTCAACGAGGTCGTCGACGCGTGCCAGCATTTGCTCAAGAACCCGGAAGCCACGATCGACGAACTGATCGAGATCGTCCCCGCGCCTGATTTCCCGACCGCCGGCATCATCTACGGCGTGGCCGGCGTGCGCGACGGCTATCGCACGGGCCGCGGCCGCGTGGTGATGCGCGCGCTCACGCACTTCGAGGAAATCGATCGCGGCCAGCGCATGGCGATCATCGTCGACGAGTTGCCGTATCAGGTGAACAAGCGCTCGCTTCTGGAGCGCATCGCCGAACTGGTCAACGAAAAGAAGCTCGAAGGCATCTCCGACATCCGCGACGAGTCGGACAAGAGCGGCATGCGCGTCGTCATCGAACTCAAGCGCGGCGAAGTGCCCGAGGTGGTGCTCAACAATCTGTACAAGGCCACCCAGCTCCAGGACACGTTCGGCATGAACATGGTCGCGCTGGTCGACGGCCAGCCGAAGCTGCTGAACCTGAAGGAAATGCTGTCGTGCTTCCTGTCGCATCGCCGGGAAGTGCTGACGCGGCGCACTGTATACGAACTGCGTAAGGCCCGCGAACGCGGCCACGTGCTCGAGGGCCTCGCGGTGGCGCTCGCCAACATCGACGAGTTCATCGCGATCATCAAGGCCGCGCCAACTCCTCCGATCGCCAAACAGGAATTGATGGCGCGTCCGTGGGATTCGTCGCTGGTGCGCGAGATGTTGGCGCGTGCCGAGACGGAAAACGCGTCGGCCGGTGGTCGCGAAGCCTATCGTCCGGACGGATTGAATCCGTCCTTCGGCATGCAGTCCGACGGACTCTACCGTCTCTCCGACACCCAGGCTCAGGAAATCCTGCAGATGCGTCTGCAACGCCTGACGGGTCTGGAGCAGGACAAGATCATCGGCGAGTACCGCGAAGTAATGGCGCAAATCGCCGACTTGCTGGACATTCTGGCCCGCCCGGAACGCATTACGGCGATCATCGTCGACGAACTGACGTCGGTCAAAGCCGAATTCGGCGACGCGCGCCGCTCGAAGATCGAGTTGAACGCAACCGAGTTGAACACCGAAGATCTGATCACGCCGCAGGAAATGGTCGTGACCATGTCGCATACCGGCTACGTGAAATCGCAGCCGTTGTCCGAATATCGCGCTCAGAAACGCGGTGGTCGCGGCAAGCAGGCCACTTCCATGAAGGAAGACGACTGGATCGACACGCTCTTCATCGCCAACACGCACGATCACATTCTGTGCTTCTCGAATCGCGGCCGTGTTTATTGGGTCAAGGTCTACGAGGTGCCGCAGGGTTCGCGGAATTCGCGCGGCCGGCCGATCGTCAATATGTTCCCGCTGCAGGAAGGCGAAAAGATTACGGTCGTGCTGCCGGTCAAGGAGTTCTCGGCCGACAAGTTCGTGTTCATGGCCACCGCCTTGGGAACGGTAAAGAAGACCCCGCTGGAAGCCTTTAGCCGACCGTTGCGCAAGGGTATTATTGCGGTCGGACTGGATGACGGCGACTACCTGATCGGCGCGGCCATCACGGACGGCCAGCACGACGTGATGCTGTTCTCCGATTCGGGCAAGGCGGTTCGTTTCGACGAGAACGACGTGCGGCCGATGGGCCGTGAGGCGCGCGGCGTGCGCGGCATGCAGCTCGAAGACGGCCAGAGCGTGATCGCGCTGTTGGTTGCGGGCGACGAGCAGCAGTCGGTGCTGACCGCAACCGAGAACGGTTTCGGCAAGCGCACCCCGATCACCGAGTACACGCGTCATGGGCGCGGTACGAAGGGCATGATCGCAATCCAGACGTCGGAGCGCAACGGCAAGGTCGTCGCCGCCACGCTGGTGGACCAGGAGGCGCAGATCATGCTGATCACGACTACTGGTGTGCTGATCCGCACGCGTGTGTCGGAAATTCGAGAAATGGGACGCGCAACCCAAGGTGTTACACTCATCAGCCTTGACGAAGGGACCAAGCTTTCAGGTCTGCAACAGGTTGCTGAGGCAGAAGCGGATGTCGATGTGGAAGCCGACGTCGAAGGTCCAGCCGAAGGCGACAACGGCGGTGAAAATGGCGATGCGGTTTGATCCGCGTCGGCTGCTTTCAGTCTCAGTAACGAGTTGAAAGCTGCGCGGAGAATAATGGCGTGTCGGGCCGATACGCGTCTCGCGCAGCTCGCAGTTCAAGTTCATTTCTATTAGGGAGTAATGATGCAAAAACGATTCAAACAACTGATGTTGCTGGCTGCTTTCGTGCCGACCCTTGCCATGGCTCAAGCGCTTCAGAGCCAGGCTCCGGCGGCGCCGGCTGCTGCCGCGGCACCGGTTGATCCGGCCAAGCAGGCTGCCATCAAGGAACTGCTGGACGCAATCGACGCGCAGAAGCTCGTCGGCGCAATTGGCAACAGCGCGCAGATGCAAGCCAAGCAACTGGTTCCGGCCATCCTGTCGGACGCCCTGAGCGAAAACAAGACGATGACGGACAAGCAGAAGCAGGCTTCCGTCCCGGCGCTGCAAAAAAACGCGGTGCCGAAGCTGGTTGACGGCGCGGGCCAGGTGTTCGCAACCGACAGCTTCCGTCAGGACGCGATGCAAGCTCAATACGACGCATACGCGAAGTACTACAGCACGTCGGAAATCAAGGACCTGACCGCGTTCTACAAGAGCCCGACCGGCCGCAAGTTCATCCAGGTGCAAGACCAGGTTGGCCGCGACGTCGTGAACGGTCTCATGCAAAAGTACATGCCGCAATCGATCAAGGCAACGCGTGACCAGGCCGACAAGGAAGTCGCTTCGGTCAAGCCGGCGAAGTAAGCCTGCCAGGCAAGCTAAAGGTCGAAAGGCTGCGCTGATGTCGCGCTAGCCGCCGCCCGGCAAGCTATACGGCATGCGGGGTTTGGCGGGTTGGCGGCGACAATGCGATAATGGCTGTTTGCGCACAAGCGCGAACGGCCATTTTCTTTTCGGCGCGGAATTATTGGCGATGCGGTCGTCAGGATCGCGTTGTCAGCTTCATGATGGTTGCCTTCGCGGCTCCCAGCTTCGCCGTTTTTTGCGCGATTTCCCGTTTTCGCGCCTGCTTCCAGGATCTCACGATGCGCGTCTTTAATTTCTCCGCGGGCCCCGCGGCCATGCCAGAAGAAGTGCTGCGTCAGGCTGCCGACGAGATGCTCGATTGGCAAGGCAGCGGCATGAGCGTGATGGAGATGAGCCATCGCGGCAAAGAGTTCATGTCGATCCACGAGGAAGCGCTCGTCGATCTGCGTGAGTTGCTCGAGGTGCCGGCGAGCCATCGCATCCTGTTCCTGCAAGGTGGCGGTCTGGGTGAAAACGCGATCGTGCCGATGAATCTGATGGGCGCGAAGCCGCGCGCGGATTTCGTCGTCACCGGCTCGTGGTCGCAAAAGTCTTTCAAGGAAGCGCAAAAGTACGGCACCGTGCATCTGGCTGCGAGCGGCCAAACGGCCGACGGTTTCACGCGCGCGCCGAAGCGTTCGGAATGGCAGTTGTCGGACGATCCGGCTTATGTGCATCTGTGCACGAACGAGACCATCCACGGCGTCGAAACTTTCGAAATTCCCGATCTCGGCGATATTCCGCTCGTGGCCGACGCATCGTCGCACATCCTGTCGCGTCCCATGGACATCGCCAAGTACGGCGTGCTCTTCGGCGGTGCGCAGAAGAACATCGGCATGGCGGGCGTGACGGTCGTGATCGTGCGCGAAGACATGCTCAATCGCGCGCAAGCGATTTGTCCGTCGGCATTCGAATGGAAGATCGTTGCCGAGAATAATTCGATGTATAACACGCCGCCCACCTATGCGATTTACGTCGCGGGGCTGGTGTTCAAGTGGTTGAAAAAGCAGGGTGGCCTAGCCGCGATAGAAGCACGCAACCTCGAAAAATCGAAGCTGTTGTATGACGCGATCGATTCGAGCAGCTTCTATCTGAACAAGGTCGAGCGCGGCTCGCGCTCGCGGATGAACGTACCGTTTTTCCTCGCTGACGAGTCGCGCAACGAAGATTTCCTGGCCGGCGCGAAAGCGCGGGGAATGGTGCAGCTAAAGGGCCACAAGTCCGTCGGCGGCATGCGGGCGTCGATTTATAACGCTGTCCCGCTCGAAGGCGTCAAAGCGCTTGTCGAATACATGAAGGAATTCGAACAGCGCAGCGCCTGAAACTGTCAGGACATTCAGGCGCGCGCATCTTTCCAGCAGCTACCGGCAAGGCCGTTTTCAAGCATGGACGACGAACTCAATACCCGACTCAAACCTCTTCGCGAACGTATCGACGAGATCGACGCGCAACTCATTGCGCTCCTCAATCAGCGCGCGGCGGTGGCGCTCGAAGTGGGCGAGGTGAAGAAGCACTTCAACGCGCCGGTGTTCCGCCCGGAGCGCGAACAGCAGGTGATCGCGCGCTTGCAGGACATGAGCGAGGGCCCGCTCGCGAGCGAGCATATCAGCGCAATCTGGCGCGAGATCATGGCCGCGAGCCGCGCGCTCGAAAAGACGATCAAGGCTGCGTATCTGGGACCGGTCGGCACCTATAGCGAACAGGCGATGCACGAGTACTTCGGTCAGTCGATCGAAGGCCTGCCTTGCCCGTCGATCGACGAAGTGTTTCGCTCGGTCGAGGCGGGCGCCGCGGAATTCGGCGTCGTGCCGGTCGAGAATTCCACCGAAGGCGCGGTGTCGCGCACGCTCGATCTGCTGCTGCAAACCCAGCTGACGATCGGCGGCGAACTGGCTTTGCCGATTCACCACAACCTGTTGACGCAAAACGGCGATCTCGCGGGCGTGACGCGCGTGTGCGCTCACGCGCAGGCGCTCGCTCAGTGCCAGCGCTGGCTCGCGACGAACGCGCCGCATCTGGAGCGCCAGGCGGTGTCGAGCAACGCAGAAGCGGCGCGCATGGCGGCAGAAGATCCCACCGTCGCGGCCATCGCCGGCGATCGGGCGGCAACGCACTACGGTCTGCAAGTCGCGTATGCGCAGATCCAGGACGACCCGCACAACCGCACCCGCTTCGTGATGATCGGCAAGGAGCGCACGGGCGTGAGCGGGCATGACCAGACGTCGCTGATCGTTTCGGTGGCGAACGAGCCGGGCGCGGTGTTCAAGCTGCTCGAGCCGCTCGCTCGCCACAGCGTTTCGATGACGCGTTTCGAATCGCGTCCGGCGCGCGTCGGCACGTGGGAGTACTACTTTTACATCGACGTCGAAGGCCATCGGGACGATCCGTCAGTCGCCGCCGCGCTCGTCGAGCTTGGCGAGAAGGCCGCGTTCCTGAAGATCCTGGGCTCGTACCCGCGCGCCCGATAGCTTCAAACGGCGTTCAGCGGCATTGCAAGGTCAACCGCATACTCATTAGCTAATAATCGTTCGGAGATTTCATGACAGCGTCTTTCGGTCCTTCCTATGTGCGCGCGATTGCGCCCTACGTCGCCGGCAAACCGATTTCGGAAGTGGCGCGTGAGTTCGGCCTCGACGAAGCGACCATCGTGAAACTCGCCTCGAACGAGAACCCGCTGGGCATGCCGGAATCGGCGCAGCGCGCAATGGCGCAGGCAGCCGGCGAACTCGGCCGCTATCCGGACGCGAATGCGTTCGAGCTGAAGGCGGCACTGAGCGAACGCTACGGCGTGCCGGCCGACTGGATCACGCTGGGCAACGGCAGCAACGACATCCTCGAAATCGCGGCGCACGCGTTCGTGGAAAAGGATCAGTCGATCGTCTACGCGCAGTATTCGTTCGCGGTCTACGCGTTGGCCACGCAAGGCGTGGGCGCGCGCGCGATCATCGTGCCCGCCGTCAACTACGGTCACGACCTCGACGCGATGCTCGCGGCTATTACGAACGACACGCGCCTGATCTTCGTCGCCAATCCGAACAACCCGACTGGCACGTTTATCGAAGGTCCGAAGCTCGAGGCGTTTCTCGACAAGGTGCCGCGCAACGTGGCGGTCGTGCTCGACGAGGCGTACACGGAATATCTGCCGCAAGCCAAGCGCTACGACTCGATCGCGTGGGTGCGCCGTTATCCGAACCTGCTGGTGTCGCGCACGTTCTCGAAGGCGTTCGGTCTGGCGGGCTTGCGTGTCGGCTTTGCGATCGCGCAGCCTGAGTTGACCGATCTGCTGAATCGTCTGCGTCAGCCGTTCAATGTCAACACGCTGGCGCAAGCCGCGGCGATCGCGGCGCTGAACGATACGGCGTTTCTGGAAAAAAGCGCGGCGTTGAACACGCAAGGCTATCGCCGTCTGACCGAAGCGTTCGACAAGCTCGGTCTCGAGTATGTGCCGTCGGACGGCAACTTCGTGCTGGTGCGCGTCGGCAACGACGACGCGGCCGGCAACCGTGTCAACCTCGAATTGCTGAAGCAGGGGGTGATCGTGCGGCCGGTGGGCAACTATGGTCTGCCGCAATGGTTGCGCGTCACGATCGGCCTGCCGGAAGAAAACGAAGCGTTCCTTGCGGCGCTCGAAAGAACGCTCGCCACCGCCTAAGCGGTAATCCTTGACCCGCGCGCCTCATTGGCATCAAGGCGCGCTTTTTCTGTGACCGACGTGGCCGCGTTTTCTTTTAACAAGCTGGTGATTTTTGGGGTCGGCCTGATCGGCGGATCGCTTGCGCGCTCGCTGCGCGAGCGGGGCGCGGCGGTGGGCGCGCGCGCGGTGATCGGTGTCGGGCGTTCGGCCGCGTCGAGCGCGCGGGCTTTGGAACTCGGTGTGATCGACGGCGCCGCGGCGTTGAATGACGACGCCGCGTTGCGTGAAGCGCTGTCCGGCGCCGATTTCGTGCTGCTCGCGGCGCCCGTCGCGCAGACGCAGCCGTTGCTCGAGCGCATCGCGCCGTTTCTCGACGCGGCCACGATCGTCACCGACGCCGGCAGCACCAAGTCGGATGTCGTCGCGGCGGCCCGCGCGGCGCTCGGCGCGCGCATCGGCCAGTTCGTGCCGGGGCATCCAATTGCCGGCCGTGAAGCGAGCGGCGTCGATGCGGCATTGCCCGACCTGTATGTCGACCGCAATGTCGTGTTGTGCCCGTTGCCGGAGAACACGCCCCAAGCGGTGGAGCGCGTTGCGGCGATGTGGCGTGCCACCGGCGCCGTCGTGCGTGACATGACCCCGGCGCAGCACGACCGCGTGTTGGCGTCGGTCAGCCATTTGCCGCATGTGTTGTCGTTTGCGCTCGTCGAGCAGATTCTCAATTCGCCCGACGCCGCGTTGAAATTTTCATTCGCCGCCGGTGGTTTCCGTGACTTCACGCGCATCGCCGCGTCAAGCCCGGAAATGTGGCGCGACGTGTGCGTCGCGAATCGCGCCGCGTTGCTGGATGAACTCGACGCCTACACGGCGGTGCTCGCGCGCTTGCGCGCGGCGATCGAAACCGCCGACGGCGCCGCCCTCGAAGCCGTGTTCGCGCGCTCGCGCGTGGCGCGCACCGAATGGCAGGAACAGCGCGCTGCGGGCGTGAGCAACAGCGACGCGTCGAAATAACCGGAACTGGACACAATCATGGAATTCCTCGATCTCGGACCATTTTCCCGTGCGTCCGGCACGATCCGGCTGCCCGGCTCGAAGAGCATTTCGAATCGGGTGCTGCTGCTCGCCGCGCTTGCCGAAGGCGAAACCACGATTACGAATCTGCTCGACTCCGACGACACGCGCGTCATGCTCGAGGCGCTCGAAAAGCTCGGCGTGCGTCTGAAGCGCGAGGGCGACACGTGCGTCGTGACGGGCACGCGCGGCGCATTCACGGCGCGCACGGCTGATCTGTTCCTCGGCAACGCCGGCACGGCTGTGCGTCCGCTGACCGCGGCGTTGGCCGTGAACGGCGGCGACTACCGCATTCATGGCGTGCCGCGCATGCACGAGCGGCCGATCGGCGATCTGGTGGACGGTTTGCGGCAGATCGGCGCGAGGATCGACTACGAAGAGAACGAAGGTTATCCGCCGCTGCGGATTCGCCCGGCGCAGATTTCGGCCGAGGCGCCGATTCGCGTACGCGGCGACGTGTCGAGCCAGTTCCTGACTTCGCTTCTAATGACGTTGCCGCTTCTGCGCACCGAAAGCGGCGTGAGCACCGTGCAGGTGGACGGCGAGCTGATCTCGAAGCCGTACATCGAGATCACGATCAAGCTGATGGCGCGCTTCGGCATCGAGGTCGAGCGCCACGGCTGGCATCAGTTCGTCGTTCCGGCGGGGCAGCGATATCAGTCGCCGGGCACGATCATGGTGGAAGGCGATGCGTCGTCGGCGTCGTATTTTCTCGCGGCCGGCGCACTCGGCGGCGGGCCGCTGCGGGTGGAGGGCGTGGGGCGGGCCAGTATTCAGGGCGACGTCGGCTTCGCCGATGCGCTCATCCGGATGGGTGCGAACCTGCAGATGGGCGACGACTGGATCGAGGTGCGCGGCGTCGGCCACGACAACGGCAAACTCGAGCCGATCGACATGGACTTCAACCTGATTCCCGACGCGGCGATGACGATCGCCGTCGCGGCGTTGTTCGCGGACGGCACGACCACGCTGCGCAATATCGCCAGCTGGCGCGTGAAGGAAACCGACCGGATCGCCGCGATGGCGACCGAACTGCGCAAGGTCGGCGCGAAGGTGCAGGAGGGCGAGGATTTCCTCGTCGTCACGCCGCCTGAAAAGTTGATTCCGAATGCCGCGATCGACACCTACGACGATCACCGCATGGCCATGTGCTTCTCGCTGGTGAGCCTCGGCGGCGTGCCGGTCCGGATCAACGACCCCAAGTGCGTCGGCAAGACGTTTCCTGATTATTTCGAGCGCTTTACCGCGCTTGCCCAACCCTGATTCGACCCGAATCGACTGACGTGCGACTTTTTCGATGAAACCGACCCGTCCCTTTCACCAGACGCCCGTCATTACGATCGACGGCCCGAGTGCCTCCGGCAAAGGCACCGTGGCTGCGCTGGTTGCCGCGAGCCTCGGTTTCCACCTGCTCGACAGCGGCGCGCTGTACCGGCTCGCGGCGCTCGCGAGCCTGCGCTACGACATCGGGGCGGATGATCCCGACGCTCTTGTAAAACTCATCGACGATCTGCACATCACGTTTCGCGAGGGGCTGGCGCAACTCGACGGTGTCGACGTTTCCGCCGACATCCGCGCCGAGGAAGTCGGCAGCCGCGCTTCCGCGATCGCCGTGCACGCACCCGTGCGAGCCGCGCTGGTGGCGCGTCAGCGGGCGTTCCGCAAGGAACCGGGCCTGGTTGCCGACGGCCGCGACATGGGCACAGTGATCTTCCAGGACGCCGTGCTGAAGGTATTCATGACCGCCAGCGTCGAGGCCCGCGCGGCGCGACGGCATAAGCAATTGATCCAAAAAGGGTTTTCTGCTAATATAGATGACTTGCTCCGGGATTTGCGTGAGCGCGACGAGCGTGACAGTCAGCGCATTGCCGCGCCGCTCAAGCCCGCAGCGGATGCAAAGCTGCTTGATACCTCCGCATTGTCGATCGACGAGGCGGTTGAGCAAGTGGTGCAGTGGTACGAAGCGTTAGTCCCGCATGCCTGATGAATGTACGCATTGTGCATAAGCAGCGGGCGCAGTAGAAGTAGCGTAATCAGTAGGTGCTCCGCGATCGTCGTGGAGCGTGTTTTAACCCTTTAACCCCGCGTGGCATTCGCCTTCTTCGCCGAAGTTGCTGACCGTCCGGCCAGCCGGGCACCGCGAGAACCATGCAAATTTTGATTTTTATGTCCGACCTGCAAACCTCTACCCCGAATACCGAATCTTTTGCGGCTCTGTTCGAAGAGTCGCTGACCAAGCAAGACATGCGCGCCGGCGAAGTGATTTCCGCCGAAGTCGTGCGTGTCGACCACAACTTCGTGGTCGTCAACGCTGGTCTCAAGTCCGAAGCCTACATCCCGCTCGAAGAGTTCCTGAACGACGCGGGCGAGGTAGAAGTGCAGGCGGGCGACTTCGTTTCCGTCGCGATCGACGCGCTGGAAAACGGCTATGGCGACACGATCCTGTCGCGCGACAAGGCGAAGCGTCTGGCTTCGTGGCTGTCGCTGGAAAAAGCGCTCGACAACAACGAACTCGTGACCGGCACGATCACGGGCAAGGTCAAGGGCGGCATGACCGTCATGGTCAACGGCATCCGCGCATTCCTGCCGGGCTCGCTGGTCGATACGCGTCCGGTCAAGGACACGACCCCGTACGAAGGCAAGACGCTGGAATTCCGCGTCATCAAGCTCGACCGCAAGCGTAACAACGTCGTGCTGTCGCGCCGTGCCGTGATCGAAGCAACCCAAGGCGAAGAGCGCGCAAAGCTGCTCGAAACGCTGAAGGAAGGCGCGATCGTCGAAGGCGTGGTGAAGAACATCACCGACTACGGCGCGTTCGTGGACCTCGGCGGTATCGACGGCCTGCTGCACATCACCGACATCGCATGGCGTCGTGTGCGTCACCCGAGCGAAGTGCTGTCGGTTGGCCAGGAAGTCACCGCGAAGATCCTCAAGTTCGATCAAGAGAAGAACCGCGTTTCGCTGGGCATCAAGCAACTGGGCGACGACCCGTGGGAAGGCATCTCGCGCCGTTACCCGTCGGGCACGCGTCTGTTCGGTAAGGTCACGAACATCACCGACTACGGCGCATTCGTCGAAGTGGAATCGGGCATCGAAGGCCTCGTCCACGTGTCGGAAATGGACTGGACGAACAAGAACGTTGCACCGTCGAAGGTTGTACAGCTGGGCGACGAAGTCGAAGTCATGGTTCTCGAAATCGACGAAGACCGCCGCCGTATCAGCCTCGGCATGAAGCAGTGCAAGCCGAATCCGTGGGACGACTTCAGCCGCAACTTCAAGAAGGGCGACAAGCTGCAAGGCGCAATCAAGTCGATCACCGACTTCGGCGTCTTCATCGGTCTGCCGGGCGGCATCGACGGTCTGGTTCATCTGTCGGACCTGTCGTGGAGCGAAACGGGCGAAGAAGCGGTTCGCAAGTACAAGAAGGGCGACGAAGTGGAAGCGATCGTTCTTGGCATCGACGTCGAGAAGGAACGCATTTCGCTGGGTATCAAGCAGCTCGAAGGCGACCCGTTCAGCAACTTCGTTGCAATGAACGACAAGGGTTCGATCGTCGACGGCGTGGTCAAGACGGTGGACGCGAAGGGTGCAGTGGTTCAGCTGTCGGCTGAAGTCGAAGGTTACCTGCGCGCTTCCGAAATCGCACAAGACCGCGTGGAAGACGCTCGCAACGTGCTGAAGGAAGGCGACAAGGTCAACGCGATGATCATCAACATCGATCGCAAGTCGCGTGGTATCAACCTGTCGATCAAGGCCAAGGATTCGGCTGAACAACAGGAAGCGATCCGCGGCCTGGCTTCGTCGGATTCGGGCTCGGCTGCCACCGGCACGACGAACCTTGGCGCGTTGCTGAAGGCCAAGCTCGACGGTCAGAACCAGTAATTGAGGAGCGCCCCCAACCCTGTCGCTTCGTACCAGTCCCGCAAGGGGACCACCTGCGGAACGGAAAAATTGGGGGCGGCCCGGCGTTTTCTTAAGAGGTCTGCTGCAGTATGACCAAATCGGAATTGGTCGCCCAGCTGGCTACGCGATTCCCGCAGCTTGTACTCAAAGATGCGGACTTCGCGGTGAAGACGATGCTTGATGCGATGTCGGAGGCGCTTGCCAAAGGTCATCGCATCGAAATTCGCGGCTTCGGCAGCTTCGGTCTCAACCGTCGTCCCTCCCGTGTCGGGCGTAACCCAAAGTCGGGAGAGAAGGTGCTGGTACCTGAGAAACACGTACCGCATTTCAAACCGGGCAAGGAATTGCGCGAGCGGGTAGATCGCCGTGCGGGAGAGCCGCTGAAGGCTGAAGAGCCGGACGACGATCTCTAAATGCCAGGCTGGGTGATAAGCAGCGTGGCCTTGGTAGCGTCAGCGGCTCGAGCCAGTCGGCAAAAAAACAGAAAAGCGCCTTCGGGCGCTTTTTTTTCGCCCACCGCAAAATAAACCTCGCGTAAGCCCACAATCGGCCAGTTCCTGCCCAGCCGCGAGGGCTTCAATTACAATACGGGTCACTTCGGCGCGGGCAACACCGTGGCGCGACGCGTCATCAAGCCGGCGTCACCCCGCAACTGCCGTCAAGAGACCTATTCATGAAATTTATCGTTTGGCTGATCCGGGTGCTGGTGTTCGTGCTGCTGCTGGTGCTCGCGCTCTCCAATACACAACCTGCTACGCTGAATTTCCTCGCTGGCTACGCGTGGTCGGCGCCCTTGATCCTGATCGGCCTGGCGTTCTTCGTGGTGGGGCTGGTGGCCGGGCTCGTGTCGTCGCTGCCGGCCATGCTGCGCCTGCGCATGGAAAACGGCCGGCTCAAGCGTGAGTTGCGCGTGGCGCGCGAGGCCCCGGTGGTGGTCGAACAGCCGCCCATGCCGCCGCTGATCTAAGTTGTCTTCCGCCGCGCGCCTTGGTGGGCGCGGCTTTCCGTTTTCGCTTTCCCGCACGTTTGCATCAATCGCATGGATCTAGACTTCTGGTGGCTGCTGGTCATACCCGTCGCATTCGCGTTCGGCTGGATGGCTGCGCGCTACGACCTCAAGACGCTGCTGTCGGAAAGCGCCAACTTGCCGCGCTCGTATTTTCGCGGCCTGAACTTCCTGCTCAACGAGCAGCCGGACCAGGCGATCGACGCCTTCATCGAAGTCGTCAAGCTCGATCCGGAAACGATCGAGTTGCACTTCGCGCTCGGCAATCTGTTTCGCCGCCGCGGCGAAACCGACCGCGCGATTCGCGTGCATCAAAACCTGCTGAGCCGTGCCGATCTGCCGGTCAGCGAGCGCGATCACGCGCTCTACGAACTGGGGCAAGACTTTCTGAAAGCGGGCCTGCTCGATCGCGCCGAGGAAACCTTCCGTTCGCTCGAGACCGGCGACTATGCGCTGGGCGCGCAACGCGCGCTTCTCACCATCTACGAAATCGAGAAGGACTGGATCAAGTCGATCGACACCGCGCGTCATCTGGAAACCATGGGTTCGGAATCGCTCGACAAGGAGATCGCGCAATTCCATTGCGAACTCGCCCAGGAAGCGCTGCAACAGCAAAACCCGGATGAGGCGCGCCGACAACTCGGCCTCGCCTTGAAAGCGAATCCGACCAACGTGCGCGCCACGATCCTGTTCGGCGATGTCGACGCGGCCGGCGGTGCGCAAGAAGCGGCCATCGCGCAGTGGCGGCGCGTCGAGGAGCAGAATCCGGCGTATCTGCCGCTCGTCGCCGAAAAGCTGATGAAGGCTTACGATGCGCTCGGCCGTCCTCAGGACGGCGCCGACCTGCTCACCACGTGGGTGGACCGCTATCCCTCGAACGACCTGCTCGACGTCGCGTATCAGCACGTCGCGTCGCTGCGCGGCCCCGATGCGGCGCACGCGCTGGCACGCTCGCAGATGCAGAAGTCGCCGAATCTCGCGGGCATGACGCGTCTTCTGGAGGCACAGCAAGCCGTCGCCGAAGAGCCGCGGCGCAGCGAACTCGAACTGATGCGCACGCTGATTCGTCAGCGCACCAAGAATCTGCCGCGCTACACGTGCCAGAATTGCGGTTTCAGGGCGCGGCTATTCTATTGGCAGTGCCCCGGTTGCAGCGGTTGGGAAACCTACGCGCCGCGTCGAGTCGAACCGATCACGACATCGAACTGACGCCCCGACGGGGGCCGTGCCAACGTCGGTCTCTACGTGGGTGCGGCAGCCATCTCGCCGCGCGAATGGCAGCAGCGGCCGCGCGGGCGGATCTCGCGGCGTGTTCTTGACCGGCTTCATCGCCGGGAATCATCACCGGAATCTTCCACCGGAAAGCGTATGAAAATCACCATTATCGGCACCGGCTATGTCGGCCTCGTCACAGGCGCGTGCCTCGCTGAACTCGGCAACGACGTTTTTTGCCTCGACGTCGATCAGCGCAAGATCGACATCCTGAACAACGGCGGTGTGCCGATCCACGAGCCGGGCTTGCAGGAGATCATCGCCCGCACACGCGCGGCGGGGCGCATCACGTTTTCGACCGATATCGCGGCGAGCGTGGCGCACGGCGACGTGCAGTTCATCGCGGTCGGCACGCCGCCCGACGAAGACGGCTCGGCCGATCTGCAATACGTGCTCGAAGCGGCGCGCAACATCGGCCGCACGATGAACGGCTTCAAGGTGATCGTCGACAAATCGACGGTGCCGGTCGGCACCGCGCAGCGCGTGCGAGCCGTGGTGGAAGAAGAACTGGCGAAGCGGGGGCTCGCGAACAGCGCGCAGCATCGCTTCTCGGTGGTCTCCAATCCTGAGTTTCTGAAGGAAGGCGCGGCCGTCGACGATTTCATGCGGCCCGACCGCATCGTGCTCGGCAGCGACGACGACGAAGCCGGTCTGCGCGCGCGGGAACTGATGAAGCGTCTGTACACGCCGTTCAACCGCAATCACGAACGCACGCTGACGATGGACGTGCGCTCGGCCGAATTCACCAAGTACGCGGCCAATGCGATGCTCGCCACGCGCATCTCGTTCATGAACGAGATGTCGAATCTCGCGGATCGGGTCGGCGCGGACATCGAAGCGGTGCGCCGCGGCATCGGCTCGGACCCACGCATCGGCTATCACTTTCTGTATGCCGGCGCGGGCTACGGCGGTTCGTGTTTCCCGAAGGACGTGCAGGCGCTGATTCGCACCGCCAGCGAAAGCGGCCACAACCTGCGCATTCTCGAAGCGGTCGAGGAAGTGAACCACAGGCAGAAAGACGTGCTGGTGCAAAAGGTCACCGCCACGCTCGGCGAGGACCTGAGCGGCCGCACGTTCGCCGTGTGGGGGCTCGCGTTCAAACCGAATACCGACGACATGCGCGAGGCGCCGAGCCGCCGCGTGATCGCCGAATTGCTCAAGCGCGGCGCGCAGGTACGCGCATACGACCCCGTCGCGGTAGCCGAAGCGCGCCGCGTGTTCGCGATGGATCTGCATGATGCGCCGGACCAGCTTGCGCGTCTCACGTTCACGAATACGCAGGACGAAACGCTCACCGGCGCCGACGCGCTCGTGATCGTGACCGAATGGAAGGAATTCAAGAGTCCGGATTTCGTGCACCTGAAATCGGTGCTGAAGTCGCCGCTGATTTTCGACGGCCGCAACCTCTACGAACCGGATGCGATGACCGAACTCGGCATCGACTATCACTCGATTGGACGCCCTTATGCCCAACCCTCTGGAATCTCGGCCGATGTCTCAGACGATGCCTGAGGCCGCTGTGTCCTCACTCGCGCCGACGCTGACCGTGGTGCCGCGCAAACAGCTCGGTGCCGCCCGCGTGCTGGTGGTCGGCGACGTGATGCTCGATCGCTACTGGTTCGGCGACGTGAACCGCATTTCGCCGGAAGCGCCGGTGCCCGTGGTGCACGTGCAGCGGCAGGAAGACCGCCTCGGCGGCGCGGCGAACGTCGCGCGCAACGCGGTCGCCCTCGGCGCGCAGGCGGGCTTGCTGTGCGTGGTCGGCCACGACGAACCCGGCGAGCGCATCGTGCAGTTGCTCAGCGAAAGCGGCGTGACGCCGCATCTCGAACGCGATCCGGATCTACTCACCACTATCAAACTGCGCGTGCTGTCGCGTCAGCAGCAGTTGCTGCGTGTCGACTTCGAAAACACGCCGGCGCACGAAGTGCTGCTCGCGGGCCTCCAGCGTTTCGACGACCTGCTGCCCTCGCACGACGTGATCCTCATGTCCGACTACGCGAAGGGCGGCCTCACGCATGTCACGCAGATGATCGCGAAGGCGCATGCGGCGGGCAAGCCGGTGCTGGTCGATCCGAAGGGCGACGACTGGGACCGCTATCGCGGCGCGACGTTGATCACGCCGAACCGCGCCGAGTTGCGCGAGGTCGTCGGGCAATGGAAGTCGGAAGAAGATCTGATCGCGCGTGTGACGAAGCTGCGCGCCGATTTGCAGTTCAAGGCGTTGCTGCTCACGCGTTCGGAAGAGGGCATGACGCTCTTCTCCGACGACGGCATCCTGCACGCTTCGGCCGTCGCGCGCGAAGTGTATGATGTTTCGGGTGCGGGCGACACCGTGATTGCCACGCTCGCCGCCATGCTCGGCGCGGGTCTCACGTTGATCGAGGCGGTCGGGCTCGCGAATCGCGCGGCCGGCATCGTGGTCGGCAAGCTCGGCACCGCCACCGTCGACTACGACGAACTCTTTCCTTGATTGATGCGGCCCGCCGGTCCCTCGCTTCGCGCTGGTTGACGGCGCGCAAAAGGGATCCGCGGGGCGTCAACCGAAGCTGTCGATCGGGGTTAGCGCTTGAGCGCTGGCTCCGATCCCATGCAAAGCTCATTACCGCAGGCTCATCATGACTCTCATCGTCACCGGCGCGGCCGGCTTTATCGGCAGCAATCTCGTGAAGGCGCTCAACGAGCGCGGCGAGCAACGCATCATCGCGGTCGACAATCTAACACGCGCCGACAAGTTCAAGAACCTCGTCGATTGCGAGATCGAGGATTACGTCGACAAGACCGAATTCGTCGAACGCTTCAAGCGGGGCGACTTCGGCAAGGTGCGCGCGATTTTCCACGAAGGCGCCTGCTCGGACACGATGGAAACCGACGGCCGCTACATGATGGACAACAATTTCCGCTACAGCCGCGACGTGCTCGATGTCTGCCTCGCGCAGAACATCCAGTTTCTGTACGCGTCGTCGGCGGCCACGTATGGCGGGTCGAGCCGCTTCGTCGAGGAGCGCGAGGTCGAGCAGCCGCTGAACGTATACGGCTATTCGAAATTCCTGTTCGACCAGGTGATTCGCCGCGTGCTGCCCGGCGCGAAAAGCCAGATTGCCGGCTTCCGCTATTTCAACGTATACGGCCCGCGCGAAACGCATAAGGCGCGCATGGCGTCGGTGGCGTTTCACAACTTCAACCAGTTCCGCGCCGAGGGCAAGGTGAAGCTGTTCGGCGAATACAACGGCTATGCCGCGGGCGAACAGACGCGCGACTTCGTCTCTGTTGAAGACGTGGTGAAGGTCAACCTGTTCTTCTTCGACAACCCTGACAAGTCGGGCATCTTCAATCTGGGCAGCGGTCGCGCGCAGCCCTTCAACGACATCGCCACGACGGTCGTCAACACGCTGCGCTCGCTGAACAACGAGCCGCCGTTGTCGCTCGCCGATCAGGTGCAGCGCGGGTTGATCGAATACATTCCGTTCCCCGATGCATTGCGCGGCAAATACCAGTGCTTCACGCAAGCCGATCAGTCGAAGCTGCGCGCGGCCGGTTACGACGCGCCGTTCCTGAGCGTTCAGGAAGGTGTCGATCACTACGTACGTTGGCTATTCGGCCAGGTGTAAATTTTTCGAGTACCTCTTTACTGGAATCTCCCGGTTGGTGATGGTCGCCAACCGGTTGTACGAGGGAGGTTCCATATGTTTCGAAAAATTCTGGTTACCGCGGCCATGCTGGCCGCTTTCGGCCACGCGTATGCGGCGGTCGACGTCAATACGGCTAACGAGGACGCGCTGCGCGGCATCAAGGGCATCGGTCCCGCCAAAGCGAAAGCCATTCTCGACGAGCGTACAGCGCATGGTCCGTTCAAAGACCCGGCCGATCTCGGCAAGCGCGTCAAGGGCATGGGCGGGCATACCGTCGAGCGCCTGCAGGCGGAGGGTCTCGCTGTCGGTCCGGCTGGCGCGGCTGCTGGCACGCAGGCTGCGGCGTCTGCACAGGCCAGGGAGCCGGCCGTTTCGACGAATGCGGCTAATGCGGCGAATGCGGGCAACGCCCAAAAGAGCAACGCCACGGTGGCGGTGAAGAAGTAGCCTGAGGCGGGCCGTGCGCGGGCAGGGTCACCCGCGCACGCGGCCCGTCACTGTCGTTCCCTTCATGGTTGGAGTTGGTAAGAGCACTCCTTCAGCTGTCATGCAGATGACTGGCTCCCGCGGTTCTCGGCCGCGGGCTTTTTGCGTGGATCGAGCGGCGGCTTTCCATGGTTTTTTCGGTTCGACGCGGGGCGTCATGCTCGCTTGCCCCGAGCTTCGCGCGCCCTCGCCGGTGAACGCCTGCATCCATGCGGTCAGAAGGGCCGCGCGGCAGCGGCGGGCACGGTAGTTTAGAATCGATGAATCAAGACTCCGCGCATCGACAGTTCAAAATCCATATGGCTTACAAAACGATTGAAGACACGATCGGCAATACGCCGCTCGTGCAACTCGTCCGGCTTCCCGACGACGAGATCCGCAGCCGCAACAACGTGGTCCTTGCGAAGCTCGAGGGCAATAACCCCGCGGGTTCGGTGAAGGACCGTCCGGCGCTGTCGATGATCAAGAAAGCGGAAGCGCGTGGCCGCATCAAGCCGGGCGATACGCTGATCGAAGCGACCAGCGGCAACACCGGCATCGCGCTCGCGATGGCGGCCGCGGTCCGCGGCTACAAGATGGTGTTGATCATGCCGGAGGACTTGTCGGTGGAGCGCCGTCAAAGCATGGCCGCGTACGGCGCGCAGATCGTCTTGACGCCGGTCACCGGCGGCATGGAATACGCGCGCGACCTGGCCGAGCAGATGCAGCGCGAAGGCAAGGGCATCATCCTCGACCAGTTCGCGAATCCGGACAATCCGGCCTCGCACATCGAAGGCACCGGCCCGGAAATCTGGCGCGATACGGAAGGGCGCATCACACACTTCGTATCGTCGATGGGCACGACCGGCACGATCATGGGCGTGTCGACTTACCTGAAAGAACAGAACCAGGCGATCGAGATCATCGGCGCGCAGCCGGAAGAAGGTTCGCGCATCCCGGGCATCCGCAAATGGCCGGAAGCGTATCTGCCGAAGATTTTCGACCGCAGCCGCGTGGATCGTGTCGAGAACGTGAGCCAGGCCGCCGCCGAAGCGATGGCGCGGCGCATGGCGTCGGTCGAAGGCATCTTCGCCGGCATCTCGTCGGGCGGCGCGTGTGAAGTGGCATTGCGCATCGCGCGTCAGGTCGAGAACGCGACAATCGTATTCATCGTTTGCGATCGCGGCGACCGGTATCTGTCGACCGGGGTGTTTCCGGCGTAAGCGGAGGAGGGCGCGGATTCGTTTGCGCGCGCAAGCACGCCCACATTCCCGAATGCACGTCTGCATGGGTCACACGAGCCCAACAAAAAAGCGCCGGCAAAACCGGCGCTTTTTTTTCACAAGCCCGCGGGAATCAACGCCCGCGGCTCATTGCGAAGCCGCACCGGGCACGGCAGCATTGCCATTGCCATTGCCATTGCCATTCACCGCATCGCTCGAGGCCATCTGCGCCTTGACCCGTTCGCCCAACTGATACACCGCGAGGGCGTAAAAGAAGCTGCGGTTGTAGCGCGTCAGCACATAGAAATTCTTCAGGCCCAGCATGTACTCGGTGCCGCGCCCAGGCGACGGCAGATCCACGATCGTTACCGGCGTGCCGGCTTCCGAGGCGACATTCACTTGCGGTTCGTTCAGCAGCAGCCCGGCGCGCAGCAATTGGTCGAGCGGCCAGTGCGGCTCGGGCTGGCCGTCGGCGGCGGCTTGCGCAACGCCCAGGCTGCCGGCGTCGGTGCCGATCTTCCATACCACCGGCCGGCCGTTTTCCCAGCCGTGTTGCCGCAGGTAATTCGCCACGCTGCCGATCGCATCCGCCTCGCTCGTGCGCAGATCGATGCGCTTGTTACCGTCATAGTTCACCGCGTATTGCACGATGCTGCTCGGCAGGAATTGCGGAATACCGATCGCACCCGTGTAGGAACCGAGTACCGTGTTGGGATCGATCTGCGCATCGTGCGTCCACACCAGGTAATCTTCGAGATTCTTGCGGAAGGTCGCCTGACGGTCAGCGCGGTTGGCGGTGTCGGGATAGTCGAAGGTCAGCGTGGTGAGCGCATCGAGCACGCGGAAGTTGCCCATGAAACGCCCGTAAATCGTCTCCACGCCGATGATGCCGACGATCACTTCCGGCGGCACGCCGAACTCTTCGTAGGCGCGTTGCAGCGTCGCCTGATTGGCGCGCCAGAAGCGCACGCCCGCGTTGATCCGAACCTGGTCGAGAAAGCGCGACTGATACGCGCGCCAGTTCTTGACCGAGGGCGTGGGCGACGGCGTCACGAGCTTGACCGCGGTCGCCGAATAACTCACGCCGGCAAAGAGCGCGTGCAGCGCGGCTTCGTCGAAGTCGTAGCGCGCGACCATGTCGTTGATGAACGCGTCGACATTGGGATTGTTCGCGTAGCGCTGCGGGATGATTTCTTCTTCGAAAGTTTGCCCTTGCTGCACCGCGGGTTGCGGTTGGCTTTGCACGAGCAGCGGTGGTTTTTTGCCGGCGTTCTGCGCTATCGCCGGACTGGTTGCCATGAACATGCACGATGCGACGGAGAGGGCGGCGGCGAGAGTCTTGATGCGTAGCCGGTTTCGTGCAGACAGGGCAAGCTTGACGGTCATAGTGAGCTGGGGGCGCAGTGCGAAAGAGACAGGAAAACAGACAGGGAAAACGGTTCGGGGCAGTATACCCGACGCCTTCCGCAAAACTGTGCCGGACACGTCACACCCGCCTCGTGTGGTAAGTTGATAAATGTTGGCGCGCCGAGGGCGCGCGCCCTCTACGGAGACACGCCGCGCGCGCCTCGAGGCGCCGCGCCGCGCAAGAGGATCATGGCAACAGGCTTTTATTCCCACGCCGACTGTCTGCTGCACGATATGGGGCAATGGCATCCCGAATGCCCGGCGCGCCTGCAGGCAATCGAAGACCAGCTTATCGCGAGCCGCATCGACTCGCTGATCGAGCGCGAGTCGCCGCCGCTCGCCGAGGAAGCCGCGCTCCTGCGCGTGCATACGCAGGCGCACATCGACTACATCCGCAACTGTTCGCCCGCCGAAGGCCTCGCCGAGATCGACCCCGATACGTCGATGAATCCGCATACCCTGCGAGCCGCGTTGCGCGCGGCGGGCGCCGCGGTGGCCGCGACCGATGCCGTGATCGAAGGCCGTTTCGACAACGCCTTCTGCAGCGTGCGCCCGCCCGGCCACCATGCGGAACCGGCGCGCGCGATGGGCTTCTGCTTCTTCAACAACGTGGCGATCGCCGCGCGTCATGCGCTCGAAGTGCACGGCTTGCAGCGGGTCGCGATCATCGACTTCGACGTTCATCACGGCAACGGCACGGAAGCGGCCTTCTCCGGCGATTCGCGCGTGCTGATGTGCAGCATCTTCCAGCATCCGTTCTATCCGTACACCGGCGCCGAGAATCAGGCGCCCAACATGTGCAACGTGCCGATGCCGGCGCGCTCGAAAGGCATGGCCGTGCGCGAGGCGGTCGACCTGCTGTGGCTGCCGCGTCTCCATGACTTCAAGCCCGAGATGATCTTCATCTCCGCCGGTTTCGACGCGCATCGCGAGGACGATCTCGGCAACATGGGCCTCGTCGAGGACGACTACGCGTGGATCACCGACCAGGTGCGCGAAATCGCCAAACGCTATGCGCGTGGCCGGATCGTCAGTTGTCTCGAAGGCGGCTATAACCTGTCGGCGCTCGGGCGCAGCGTGGTCGCGCACGTGCGGGCGTTGGCCGGAATCTGACGCGCGGCGGCGCGCGAACCGCGCAAGCCGCATCAACGTAATGAGGAGCGAGCCATGAACGCCGAGATCCGCAGCGCGTCACTGGTGGAGATCGAACGCGACGCATATGGCGTGGCGGGCGTCGTGCGCCTGACGATGAACCGGCCCGATGCCTTCAACGCGCTCTCCGAAGCCTTGCTCGACGACCTGCAACAAGCATTGACCGACATCGCGCGGACGGACGCGCGCGTAGTCGTGATCGCCGGCGCGGGCCGCGCGTTCTGCGCGGGACACGATCTGAAGGAAATGCGCGCGGCGCCGTCGCTGGCTTATTACCAGGCGCTGTTCGCGCGCTGCACGAAGCTGATGCTGACGATCCAGCGCTTGCCGCAACCGGTGATCGCGCGTGTGCACGGCATCGCCACGGCGGCCGGTTGTCAACTGGTCGCGATGTGCGATCTGGCGGTCGCCGCCGAGACAGCGCGTTTTGCCGTGTCGGGCGTCAATCTGGGGCTGTTCTGCGCGACGCCTTCAGTGCCGCTGTCGCGCAATCTGTCACGCAAGGCGGCGCTCGAAATGCTGCTCACCGGCGATTTCATCGACGCGGCGCAAGCGCAGCAGCAAGGGCTCGTCAACCGCGTGGTTCCGGCGGACGCGCTCGACGCCGAAGTCGCGCGGCTCGCCACCCGCATCTGCGCGAAACCCGTGGAAGCCGTGAGCGCCGGCAAGGACCTGTTCTACCGGCAACTGGAAATGGGCGTTGAAGCGGCTTACCAGCTCGCCGGCCAGACGATGGCCTGCAACATGATGGATGAATCGGCGCTCGAAGGCGTGCAGGCATTCATCGACAAACGCCCGCCCGACTGGAAGCGTTGAGCGGCGTGAGCAACGTATCCGCCGACCTCCGGCGCGGCGGCGTTCAACGCGTTTCGCATCGCAGCCTGTGCTGCGAAAACCATCACACGCTCAGGGCTTCGGAACCCGCGCTTCGATCCATTCGATCAATTGCCCGATCACCCGATCGCGGTCCATATCGTTCATCGTCTCGTGATAACTGCCTTCGTGCAGCGTGAGCGTCTTGTCCGGCGAGCCCGCGTGCTGGCCGAATGCGCGGCTGCCTTCGGGTTCGGTGAGCTTGTCCGCCGTGCCGTGATAGACCAATAACGGCACGCGCAGGCTCGCGCGGCCGAGTTCGATTCGCGCCATCGCCAGCAGCAGTTCCGCGCCGGTGCGCGCCGGAATCGAGCCGTGATGAACGAGCGGATCGTTGCGATTGGCGTTCACCACCGGCTGAAGGCGCGAGAGCAAGGCGGCGTCGATTTTCATCGCCGGGAAACCCGGCCATACGCGGCTGATCAACTGGCTCAAGCCGAGCATCCAACGCGGAACGTCGTGCCGTGGCGCGAGCGCGGGGCTCGACAAAATCAGTCCGCTCAAGCGACGCCCGCTCGCGTCCAGCCGCTCGATCGCGTAGAGCGCCGCGATTGCGCCGCCCATGCTATGGCCCATTAGAAAGAGCGGTGCGCAACTCGTGGCAGCCGCATCGAGCAAAGCCTGGGCGTCGAGCAGATAGTCGTCGAAGCGGCGGATTCGCGCGCGCTTGCCCGGCGCCAGCCCATGTCCGCGCAAATCGACGGCGACCAGTTCGATGCCGGCCGGGTTCAGCCGATCCGCGAGCGCCGCGTAACGCCCGGCGTGTTCCGTGAGCCCGTGCAGCAGCGCGACCGTGGCGCGCAGGGGCGCGGTGGCCGGCCAGCGATACAACGGCAGGTCGACGCCGTCGCTTGTCGTAACCGTCGAGCGCTGCGCGGCGCCGCCTTTGCGGGCGCCTGCGGCGGGCCTTGCATTGCCGGTGGGGATTGTCTCCATGGCTGCCATGTCGTGTCCGAGGTGTGTCCTGCGTTGACTCCGTCCGATCATAGCCGCAGCGAACCCGCGCGCGCGATCGTTGCTTATCCGGGGTAGCGCTTTAATGCCGTCTGGTTATGAAAAGATCGTAATTGATTATTAAAGGGGATGTCGGGGCTGCGGTAGAATTGCCGGCTCAAATCCTAATAAAAGCAACGGCGGCCGCTTGCCGGGAGCATTCAACGCTCGCCGACAAACTCCGCCGTTTCGTTTTTCCATGATCGAAATACGCAATATCTCCCAGCGGTTCGCCGGACCCCGGGGCTGGGTCGAAGCGCTGCACAACGTCAATCTGTCGATTCCGCCGGGCGAAGTGTTCGGCATCATCGGGCGCAGCGGTGCGGGCAAAAGTACGCTCGTGCGCACCATCAATCTGCTGACACGGCCCACCGAAGGCAACATCGTCGTCAACGGCCGCGATCTCACCACGCTGCCCGCCGCGCAATTGCGCGAGGCGCGCCGCGAAATCGGCATGATCTTCCAGCACTTCAACCTGCTGTCGTCGCGCACGGTGTACGAGAACGTGGCGCTGCCGCTCGAACTCGCCGGCCTGAAGCGCGACGAGATCGAGGCGAACGTGGTGCCGCTGCTCGACCTGGTGGGCCTGTCGGCGCAGAAGGATCGGTATCCGGCGCAGATCAGCGGCGGGCAGAAGCAACGCGTCGGCATTGCGCGCGCGCTGGCGAGCAAGCCGAAAGTGCTGCTCTCCGACGAAGCGACCTCCGCGCTCGATCCGGAAACCACACGCTCGATTCTCGATCTGCTCAAGCGCATCAATCGCGAACTGAACCTGACGATCGTACTGATCACCCACCAGATGGACGTGATCAAGCAGGTCTGCGACCGCGTCGCGGTGCTGGACGCGGGCCGCGTGGTCGAGCAGGGCAAGGTGATCGACGTGTTCCTGCAGCCGCATCACGAAGTCACGCGCGCGCTGATCGGCGACGTGATCGCGCAGGAATTGCTGCCCGCCATGAAGGCGCGCGTGGCCGAGCGCTTGAAGACGGGCAGCGGTCATCTGCTGCGTCTCGCGTTCACCGGCTCGGGCGTCGATCAGCCGATACTGTCCGAGACGATTCGCCGTTACGAGCTCGACTTCAACATCCTGCACGGCCAGATCGACGAGATCCAGGGGCAGGCGTTCGGCTCGCTCGCGGTGCTCGCGGGCGGCCAACCGGAGAAGGTGGCGCAGGCGCTGACGTATCTGCGTGAACAGGGTGTGGTGGTGGAGGAGCTCTCGTATGTTGAGTGAAATGCTGGATATGTTCGTCCAGTCGTTCTGGGAAACGCTCGTGATGGTGGGCATTTCCGGACTGGTCGGCGCATTGGTGGGCTTGCCGCTCGGCGTGCTGCTGTATCTGACGGACCGTCAGGGCGTGTTGCAGAACGTCGCGGTGAATCGCGCGATGGGCGTGGTGGTCAATGCGGTGCGGTCGACGCCGTTCATCATTTTGCTGGTCGCGGTGATTCCGTTTACCCGGTTGGTGGTGGGTTCGTCGATCGGCACGGCCGCCGCCGTGGTGCCGTTGACGATCGCGGCCGCACCGTTCATCGCGCGTCTGGTCGAGACCGCGCTGCGTGAAGTCGACCGCGGCCTGATCGAAGCCGCGCAGGCGATGGGCGCGACCACCAGCCAGATTGTTTTCAAGGTGCTGCTGCCGGAATCGTTGCCGGGCGTGGTCGCCGGTTTGACGATCACGTTCGTGTCGCTGGTCGGCTATTCGGCGATGGCCGGCGCGATCGGCGGCGGCGGACTCGGCGATCTGGGCATTCGTTACGGATATCAGCGGTTTTTGCCGGAGGTCATGCTGACGGTCGTGGTGATTCTGATCGTCTTCGTGCAACTGGTGCAGTCGTTCGGGGATTGGCTCGTGCGTCGTTTGAGCCATAAATAAACAGGGGCCATCGTTGCCCGCTAAACAGAGTCGATAGATTCGGAAGGTCCATCATGCAACGTCGTTTCATCCTCAAGCTGGCCGCCGCGCTCGGCGCCGCCTCGCTGTTCGCCGCCACCACGGCGGCTCATGCTGAAGACACGATCAAGGTCGGCGTCACCGGCGGTCCGCACGCGCAGATCATGGAGGTCGTGAAGACGGTCGCGGCGAAGAACGGTCTGAACATCAAGGTCGTCGAATTCTCCGACTACGTGCAGCCCAACGCCGCACTCGCCGGCGGCGACCTGGACGCGAACAGCTACCAGCACGAGCCGTACTTGCAGGCCCAGGTGAAGGACCGCGGCTACAAGCTGATTCGCGTCGCCGACACGGTCACCTATCCGATGGGCATCTATTCGAAGAAGGTGAAGACGCTGGCCGAACTGCAGCCGGGCGCGAAGATCGCGGTGCCGAACGATCCGACCAATGGCGGCCGGGCACTCTTGCTGCTGCAAAAGCAGGGTCTGCTGAAATTGCGCGCCGACGCGGGGCTGAAGGCGACGCCGCTCGACATCGTCGAGAATCCGAAGAAGCTGAAGATCGTCGAACTCGACGCCGCGCAGATTCCGCGTTCGCTGAACGACGTGGAAGCGGCCGCGATCAACACGAACTTCGCGATGGAAGCGGGTCTCAAGCCCAAACAGGACGCCATTGCGATCGAAGATCCGAAGGGGCCGTACGTGAACATCATCGCGATTCGCGAAGCCGACAGGAACAAGCCGTGGGTCGCCAAGCTGGTTGCGGCGTATCACTCGCCGGAAGTGAAGCAGTTCGTTGAAGGCAAGTTCGGCGGCGCGGTGATTACCGCCTGGTGAATCCGGCAGCCATGTGAACATGGCAAGCACGACGGCAATGCGAATTTAGAGTCGTGAATCGGAGCCCGGGGTTGTCACCCGGTTTTTTTCGTGATTAAAATAGAACGATCGTTCGCTATTGCCGTCACGCCGCTGGGGAGCGATATCCTCCTGCTAAAGCACCCGCGACAAGGCTCCCGCAAGGGCAGTCGTTATAATGTTCGCTGGGTTGACGTATTCGTAACTTTGGAGCGTGTGCATGAAAATCCTGGTGCCAGTCAAGAGAGTGGTCGATTACAACGTGAAAGTCCGGGTGAAGTCGGACGGCACGGGCGTCGACATCGCGAACGTGAAAATGTCGATGAATCCGTTCGACGAAATCGCGGTGGAAGAGGCGGTGCGTCTGAAGGAAGCGGGCGTGGCGACCGAGGTGATCGCGGTGTCGTGCGGCGTCACGCAGTCGCAGGAAACGCTGCGCACGGCGCTCGCGATCGGCGCGGACCGCGCCGTGCTGATCGAATCGAATGAGGAACTGCAGCCGCTGGCGGTCGCCAAGCTGCTGAAGGCGCTGGTCGACCGGGAGCAGCCGCAACTGGTCATCCTCGGCAAACAGGCCATCGACGACGATTCCAACCAGACCGGCCAGATGCTCGCCGCGCTCGCCAGCCTGCCGCAAGCGACGTTTGCGTCGAAGGTTGTCGTGGCCGACGGCAGGGCCACCGTGTCGCGCGAAGTGGACGGCGGTGCCGAGACGCTGTCGCTCAAGCTGCCCGCCGTGGTCACGACCGATCTGCGCCTGAACGAGCCGCGCTACGTGACGCTGCCGAACATCATGAAGGCGAAGAAGAAGCCGCTGGAAACGCTCAAGCCCGAGGACCTCGGTGTTGACGTCACGCCGCGCCTGAAGACGCTGAAAGTGGCCGAGCCGCCGAAGCGCTCCGCTGGCGTGAAGGTGGCGGATGTGAAGACGCTGGTCGAGAAGCTGAAGAACGAAGCCAAGGTGCTTTAAGTAAAACGCGGAGACAGGGCAAATGACGAATCTTGTATTGGCAGAACACGACAACGCATCGATCAAGCCGGCGACGCTGAACACGATCGCAGCGGCGCAGAAGATCGGCGGCGACATTCACGTGCTGGTGGCGGGCTACGACGCGCAGGCCGCGGCGGACGAGGCCGCGAAGATCGCGGGTGTATCGAAGGTATTGCTGGCCGACGCGCCGCAACTCGAAGCGGGCCTCGCGGAAAACGTCGAGGCGACGGTGCTCGACATCGCGAAAGAGTACACGCACATCCTCGCGCCGGCGACGCCTTACGGCAAGAACATCACGCCGCGTATCGCCGCGAAGCTGGACGTCGCGCAGATCAGCGACATCACCGCGGTGGATTCGGCCGACACGTTCGAGCGCCCGATCTATGCGGGCAACGCGATCGCCACGGTGCAGTCGCAGGACGCGATCAAGGTCATCACCGTGCGCACGACCGGTTTCGATGCGGTCGCGGCCGAAGGCGGCAATGCAGTGGTGGAAAAGATCGACGCCGCGGCGGACCAGGGTATCTCGCAGTTCGTGAGCCGTGAACTGACGAAGCTGGACCGTCCCGAACTGACCTCGGCGAAGATCATCGTCTCGGGCGGCCGCGGTCTGGGCAATGGCGAAAACTATACGAAGGTGCTCGAGCCGCTGGCCGACAGGCTGAACGCGGCGCTGGGCGCCTCGCGCGCGGCGGTCGATGCGGGCTTCGTGCCGAACGACTACCAGGTCGGGCAGACCGGCAAGATCGTCGCGCCGCAGTTGTACATCGCGGTCGGCATCTCGGGTGCGATCCAGCATCTGGCGGGCATGAAGGACAGCAAGGTGATCGTCGCGATCAACAAGGACCCGGAAGCGCCGATTTTCAGCGTCGCCGATTATGGTCTGGTGGGCGACCTGTTCACGCTTGTGCCTGAACTCGTCGGTGAGCTCGGCTAAACGCCGCAGCGCCGTAAAAGGCGTCTGACAAAACAGGAAAGGGCGCGGGGCCATCAAGTCCGGCGCCCTTTTTTTATATCAAGGCAGGAGGAGAACTGAAATGAGCTATACGGCGCCCATCAAGGACATGCTGTTCGTGATGAAGGAACTGGCCGGTCTCGAGGAAATCGCGACGCTGCCGGGCTTCGAGGACGCGAACCTCGACACGGCTCAGGCCGTGCTCGAAGAATCGGCGAAACTATGCGGCGAAGTACTGGCGCCGCTGAACGTCGAAGGCGATCGCAATCCGAGCAGTTGGAAAGACGGCGCGGTCACCGCCACGCCGGGTTTCAAGGACGCGTTCCGCCAGTTCGCCGAAGGCGGCTGGCAAGGCGTGCAGCATCCGGTCGACTACGAAGGCCAGGGCCTGCCGAAGCTGATCGCGACACCCTGCGTCGAAATGCTCAACGCGTCGAACCTGTCGTTCGCGCTGTGTCCGTTGCTGACCGACGGCGCGATCGAAGCGCTGCTCACCGCCGGCGCCGAAGCGCAAAAACAGACTTATGTGCCCAAGCTGATTTCCGGCGAATGGACCGGAACGATGAACCTGACCGAGCCGCAAGCCGGCTCCGATCTCGCGCTGGTGCGCACGCGCGCCGAGCCGCAGGGCGACGGTTCGTTCAAGCTGTTCGGCACGAAGATCTTCATCACATGGGGCGAGCACGACATGGCGAAGAACATTGCCCATCTCGTGCTGGCGCGCACGCCGAATGCGCCCGAGGGCGTCAAGGGCATTTCGCTCTTCATCGTGCCGAAGTTTCTCGTCAACGAAGACGGCTCGCTGGGCGAGCGCAACGACGTGCATTGCGTGTCGATCGAGCACAAGCTCGGCATCAAGGCGAGCCCGACCGCCGTGCTGCAATTCGGCGATCATGGCGGCGCGATCGGTCATCTTATCGGCGAGGAAAATCGCGGTCTCGAATATATGTTCATCATGATGAACGCGGCGCGTTTTGCGGTGGGGATGCAGGGGGTCGCCGTGTCGGACCGCGCGTATCAGAAAGCGGTGGCGTACGCGAAGGATCGCGTGCAAAGCCGTCCGGTGGATGGCTCCGCGAAGCAGCCGGTGGCGATCATTCAGCATCCCGACGTGCGCCGCATGCTGGCGACGATGCGCGGCCTGACCGAAGCGTCGCGCGCGCTCGCCTATGTCGCCGCCGCTCACTGCGATATCGCGCATCGTCATCCCGACGAAGGCACGCGCGCCGAACATCAGGCGATCTACGAATTTCTCGTGCCGATCGTGAAGGGCTGGAGCACGGAGTTGTCGATCGACGTCGCGAGCCTCGGCGTGCAGGTGCATGGCGGCATGGGCTTCATCGAGGAAACGGGCGCCGCGCAGTATTACCGCGACGCGCGCATTCTGCCGATTTACGAAGGCACGACCGCGATTCAGGCCAACGACCTGATCGGCCGCAAGACCGTGCGTGACGGCGGCAAGGTGGCAAAGTCGCTGCTCGCCGGCATTGCGGGAACGGTGGAGGCGCTGGGTTCGCAGCAAGGGGCGGCGTTCGATTCGATGAAGACGTATCTGGCGCAGGGACATCGCTCGTTGAGCGCGGTGGTCGATTTCGTTGTGGCGAATACGAAGGGCGATCCGAACGCGGTGTTTGCCGGCAGCGTGCCGTATCTGAAGCTCGCGGGCATCGTGCTCGGTGGCTGGCAAATGGCGCGCGCGCTGCTCGTGGCGGCTCAGAAGCGCGATGAGGACCCGTCGTTTTACGGCGCCAAGATCGCGACCGCGCAGTTTTATGCGGAGCATGTGTTGCCGCTGGCGTCGGCGCTGGAAGCGTCGATCGTCAATGCGAAGGGCGGCGAGGGCGTGCTTGCGTTGTCGGAAGACCAGTTCTGACGTTGCACGCTTGAGCTAAACGACAACGGCGCCTTGATTGAAGGCGCCGTTTGTTTTTGGACCGCCGGCGAACCGCCAGGCGCTAAACCTCAAGCATAAGCCGGCCGATGCGCACCGCCGGTCTCGCCGAGATAGCGATGCACCGACAGATCGTCCGCCTTGATGGCCGGCTGCTTGCCCGACATCACGTCGGCGAGCAACTGGCCCGAGCCGCACGACATGGTCCAGCCCAGCGTGCCGTGGCCCGTGTTCAGAAACAGGTTCGGCACGGGCGTGCGGCCGACGATCGGCGTGCCGTCGGGCGTCATTGGACGCAGACCGGTCCAGAAGCTCGCCTTCCACGTATCGCCACCGCCGGGGAACAGATCGTTTACGCACATCTCGAGCGTTTCGCGGCGCGCCTCGCGCAACGATTTATCGAAGCCGACGATCTCCGCCATGCCGCCGACGCGAATGCGGTTGTCGAAACGCGTGATCGCGATCTTGTAGGTTTCGTCGAGCACGGTTGAAACGGGAGCCGCCGCTTCGTTGACGATTGGCGCGGTGATCGAATAACCCTTGAGCGGATAGACCGGAATCTTGACCAGACCGGACAGGAATTGGGTCGAGTACGAACCCAGCGCGACGACGAACGAATCGGCGCGCACCAGTTCACCGCCGCACTGCACGCCCGCGATGCGGTCGCCCGCCAACGCGAGTGCGTCGATCGGCGTGTTGTAGCGGAATTTCACGCCCAGTTGCTCGGCGAGCGCGGCGAGGCGCGTGGTGAACATCTGGCAGTCGCCGGTTTCGTCGCCCGGCAGACGCAGCCCGCCTGTCAACTTGTGCGACACCGCGGCGAGCGCCGGTTCGGCTTGCGCCAGTTCGGCCGGCGACAGCAGTTCGAACGGCACGTTGGCTTCCCGCAGCACGGCGATGTCTTTCGCGGCGCCGTCGAATTGCTGCGGGGTGCGGAACACCTGCAGCGTGCCGCCGGTGCGCCCTTCGTATTGAAGGCCGGTTTCGGCGCGCAGCGCCTGCAGGCAGTCGCGGCTGTATTCGGCGAGCCGGACCATGCGGCCCTTGTTCACCGCATAACGCGACGACGTGCAGTTCTGCAGCATCTGCCACATCCATTGCAACTGGAATTGCGTGCCGTCGAGCCGAATGGCCAGCGGCGCATGCTTTTGAAACATCCATTTGACGGCTTTCAGCGGCACGCCCGGCGCGGCCCACGGCGACGCGTAACCCGGCGAGATTTGCCCCGCATTGGCGAAACTGGTTTCGAGCGCCGGGCCCGCCTCGCGATCGATGACGGTCACTTCATGGCCGGCGCGCGCCAGATAGTACGCGCTCGTCACCCCGACGACGCCACTGCCCAAAACGACGACTCGCATAGATGCTCCAGGAAACGGAAGAGATAGGACGGGGCGCGCTCGCCGATTCGTTTGGATTCATTCGATTAACGAGGTGCAACGCGGATCAACCAGTGTTAACCGCTATACTATTAACAGTCAGGCAGTTTTTGTTATTGTATTTTCAGGATTTTCAGCAAAAACATCATGCGTACACAACGCCAACCGGTCCGGTCCCTCGACAAACTCGATCACAAGATTCTGCGGCTCCTGCAACAGGACGGCAGGATGGCGATGAAAGACCTCGCGGAACAGGTCGGGCTGTCGGTTACGCCGTGCATCGAGCGCGTCAAGCGAATGGAACGCGATGGCGTGATCACCGGCTACCACGCGCGCGTGAACCCCGCCGAGCTTGGCGCGGCGCTGCTCGTGTTCGTCGAGATCACGCTGGACCACAAAAGCGGCAACATGTTCGACCAGTTCCGCCGCGAGGTGCAGAAGATCCCCGAGGTGCTGGAATGCCACCTCGTGTCGGGCGACTTCGACTATCTGATCAAGGCGCGCATCGGCGAAATGGCCGATTACCGCAAGCTGCTGGGCGACATCCTGCTGCAACTGCCCGGCGCGGTGCAGTCGAAAAGCTATGTGGTGATGGAAGAGATCAAGGAGACGCTAACGATCGCGGTCGGCGAATAAACCGCCGCGCGGCGCGCAAAGCGGGGCTCGACAAACGGCGTAAACACTGTATATTTATACAGGTGTTTTGCGCCGTTTTTGCGTGCTTATCCATGACCAACTCCCACATCCGCTTCGCAACCGAATTTCCGATTGCTCCGCCCACCCCTCGCAAGGGGCGCGGGGCCGTGACGAATCTGCAAGGCCGCTACGAAGTCGACCAGCGTGAGGCGGTGGACGACGGTTGGCTGTCCGCGGCCGAGGAAGAGGGCGAGCCCAAGGCCTTGCGCACTCAGGTGTTCGAAGAGCGCGCCAAAAGCATTCTCACGCGCAACGCGTCGCCGGACATTCCGTTCGGCGTGTCGCTCAATCCGTATCGCGGCTGCGAACACGGTTGTATTTATTGTTTTGCGCGGCCCACGCATAGTTATCTGGGGCTGTCGCCGGGGCTCGACTTCGAAAGCCGCATTTACGCGAAGGTGAACGCGCCGGAATTGCTCCAGCGCGAACTGTCGAAAAAATCCTACGTGCCGGAGCCGATCGCGCTGGGTGTCAATACCGACGCCTGGCAGCCCGTCGAGCGCGATTTACGCCTCACGCGGCGGGTGGTGGAGGTGCTTGGCGAGCGCAACCATCCGTTTGCGGCGATCACGAAATCGTCGCTGATCGAGCGCGATCTCGATCTGCTCGCGCCAATGGCGGCGCGTGGTCAATTCATGGCGGCGATCACCGTTACCACCTTGGACGCGGAAATCGCCCGCACCCTCGAACCGCGCGCGGCCACGCCGTCGCGCCGTTTGCGCACCATCCGCACGTTGAGTGAGGCGGGCATTCCGGTCGGCGTCAGCATCGCGCCGGTGATCCCGTTCGTCACCGAACCGGATATGGAGCGCGTGCTGGAGGCATGTGCCGAAGCCGGCGCGTGCAATGCGAGCTATATCGTGCTGCGTCTTCCGTGGGAAGTGGCGCCGCTATTCAAAGACTGGCTCGCGGCGCATTTTCCCGATCGCGCGGAACGGGTCATGGGCCGTGTGCGCGATATGCGGGGAGGAAAGGACTACGACTCCGACTTCTCCAAACGAATGAAGGGAGAAGGCTTGTGGGCGGATCTGCTCAAGCAGCGCTTCCAGAATGCCGTGCGCCGTCTGGGATTGAACCGGCGTGACCGCGGCATTCTCGATATGTCGCACTTCCGTCGGGTCGAACCGGCGCGTGACGATTCCCAACTGGATCTTTTCTAGCCGGGCGCGCGGCTGTTATTGCGAGAGTGCTTTGGCTGCTTGCACCTGGCCTTCGAAGTAGGTCTGGAATGAAATGGCGAGGCCTGTCATCAGCAGGAACGCGCCGATCAGCAACGAAAAGATCACGATGAAAATGACGGTCCAGCCGGAGCGGCTTTTGCGCTGGGTCCGCGCGTTGAACTGCGCATCCCATTTCTCGTCGGGACGCAGCCCGTAGACGATCGCGGCAAGAAACGCGGCGAGCAGCGAAACCGCGCCCGGAAACGCCAAGGTCCAGCCGAGCATCGAAGCGCGTTCGCTCGCCACCACCAGCATGGCGCCCGGAATGCCTATCAGCGTGCCGAGCAAATGCGCCCAGCCGTAAATGTCGCGCATGCCGTGGAGATAGAAGCGGTGAGCTCCGAGGCTGCCGAAGAAGAACGCCAGCGCGGCGGTCATTGTCTTGGATTTGAACCGCGATGAAGTCGAAGCAAGGGTGGACATGTAGGCGAGGGCAGAAGTGACGGGGCGGTCGAAAGGAGCGGCGCACCGGTGGGCGCAGACCGGTGCGCATTCTACGCCCGCCACGCGCTGCCGGGCACGTGGCGGGCGGTCGCGCTGTGGCGGCCTAAGGCGCTGAATACGTCACGCGGTAGACGGCGCCGGCGTAATCGTCGCTGATCAGGAGCGAGCCGTCGGGCATCGGCAGCACGTCGGCGGGGCGGCCCCACACGGCTTCGCCGGGCTGCAGCCAGCCTTCGGCGAATACTTCCTGGCGGGCGTCGCCGCCGTCCGGGTTGAGCGTTGCCCGCACTACCCGGTAGCCCACTTTCTTGCTGCGATTCCACGAACCATGTTCGGCGATGAAAATATTGTTCCGATAGGCGGGCGGAAACATCGAGCCGCTATAAAACCGCATGCCGAGCGCCGCGACGTGCGCGCCAAGCTTGACCGCTGGCGGCGTGAACGAACTACACGGATGATCCTTGCCGAATTCGGGGTCGGGCGTCCCGACGCCGTGGCAATACGGAAAACCGAAGTCCATGCCGGCGCGCGGCGCACGGTTGAGTTCGTCGTCCGGCACGTCGTCGCCCATCAGGTCGCGGCCGTTGTCGGTGAACCACAACTCGTGCGTCACCGGATGCCAGTCGAAGCCGACCGTGTCGCGGATGCCGCGCGCCACGACTTCGTAATGACTACCGTCCGGGTCCATCCGGCCGATCAGCGCGTATCGGCTGCGGTCCTTCAGACAGACGTTGCACGGCGCGCCTTGCGGCACATACAGCTTGCCGTCCGGCCCGAAAGCGATGAATTTGGCGCCGTGGTGTGTCTCGGCGGGCAATTTATCGGTAACGACGGTGGGCTTGGGCGGATTGTTCAGACGGGTGTCGATCGCATCGAAACGCAAGATTTTCGACACGGCGGACACATACAGCGCGCCGTCCCGCCAAGCTACGCCCACGGGCATGTCGAGGCCGGAGGCGAGCACATGGCGCGCGGTCGCGCGTCCGTTTTGCAGTTCGAGCGCGTAGACGCGGCCGTCGAAGCTTCCTATATAGAGAATGCCCTTCGGCGACAGCGCCATGGCGCGCGCGCTTGGTACGGCGTCCGACAAGATCTCGACGTGGAAGCCGGGCGGAACTTTGATACGTTCGATCGGCGGCGCGGCGAGCGCCGGCGGGACTATGGCGGCGAGCCACAGGGCTGTCGCGGAGCGCCGGGCCCGAGCGCGAAGGCGTGAGGAGCGCGCCAGGCCGGCAAGCCGCGCGAAGAGGGTGAATAACGCAAGCAAAAGCACAGTTGGCGGCGGGAATTTCACAGGCGCTCCGTCAGGTGGTGCGGGCGTTTGGATATGATCTGGAGCCCCGCGGTATGGCCGGGGCCACGTCGTCGCCCAGTTTATCCGGGTAAGTGTTTGTTAAGGCGTTGGTTTCCCGCTATAATCGCGTGTTTCAGTCGTTCCGAACCCCGGTTTTCAAGGATTCTAGTATGGTCATCATCCGCTTGGCTCGTGGCGGCTCCAAGAAGCGCCCGTTCTACAACATCGTCGCAACCGATTCGCGTAACCGTCGTGACGGCCGCTTCATCGAGCGCGTTGGCTTTTACAACCCGGTCGCTACGAAGGGTGAATCGCTGCGTATCGCTCAAGACCGCCTGACGTACTGGCAAGGCGTTGGCGCGCAACTGTCGCCGACCGTCGAGCGTCTCGTGAAAGAAGCGCAAAAGGCGCAGCCGGCTGCTTAATGGCCGCTCGCATGCGTATCGTCGTCGGTTCGGCCGGCGGCTCGCGCCGCTTGCGTGAGCAGTCCGATGCGCGAAGTGTTGTGCTGAAGCAGACGTCGAAGTTGGCAGCGAGGTTCTCTTATGTCTGAGCGTGATTCCGGTAGTTCAGGTCCCGCCAGGACCGCCCCGCGCGCGAAGACGTCTGATCAGGCGCCGTTCGGTGCATTCGTCCGCAAGCCGGTCGAACGAGCCGAGGGCAAGGCGAAAGCCAAGGTTGCAAGCGCCGCTTCCGGGGCAGCAGAAATGCGCGCGGAAACGGCCGAAAGCTGGCCGGCCGACGCGGTCGAGGTCGGCGCGATCGTCGACGCTTACGGCCTCAAAGGCTGGGTCAAGGTAGCCGCTCATGCGGATGCCGGGCATGGCGGCGACGCGTTGCTGAGCGCTAAGCGCTGGTGGCTGCTGAAAGGTCACGAGCGCAAGTCGGCGCCGTCGTTGCAGGCGAAAATACATAGCGACAGTGTGGTGGCCCATCTGGGCGGCGTCACTGACCGCGATGTCGCATTGGCACTGCGCGGCTCCCGCGTTTATATCAGCCGCAGTGAATTCCCGGCTCTCGAAGCCGACGAATTCTACTGGGTCGACCTGCTCGGCCTGGATGTGGTGAACGTTGCCGGGGTCCACCTCGGCAAGGTTGCGGACATGATCGACAACGGTGCGCACTCGGTAATGCGTATCGAATATCCGGCCGCCGACAAAAGCGGCAAGCCGGTCACCGGTGAGCGCTTGATCCCGTTCGTCGGCGTCTTTGTCAAAACGGTGGACCAGGCGGCGAAGCAGATCGTCGTCGAATGGGAAGCCGATTACTAAATAATTCGCTGAATGGAGGGAGCGATGCAGTTCGATGTCGTCACGCTCTTTCCTGAAATGTTTCGCGCGCTGACCGATTGGGGTATCACCAGTCGGGCGGCGAAGCAGGAGCGCTACGCGTTGCGCACGTGGAATCCACGCGATTTCACCACCGACAACTACCGCACGATCGACGATCGCCCGTACGGCGGCGGACCTGGCATGGTGATGCTGGCCAAGCCTCTGGAAGACGCGATCGGCGCGGCGAAAGCGGCGCAGGCGGAGCAGGGCATCGGTGCATCGCGCGTCGTGATGATGTCGCCGCAAGGCGCTGCGCTGAACCACGAGCGTGTCATGCGGTTCGCGGCCGAACCCGGTCTGATTCTGTTGTGCGGGCGCTATGAAGCGATCGATCAGCGTTTGCTCGACCGTGTCGTGGACGAAGAAGTCAGTCTTGGCGACTTCGTGCTGTCAGGCGGTGAATTGCCGGCCATGGCTTTGATGGACGCGGTCGTGCGCCAGTTGCCCGGCGTGCTGAACGACTCGCAATCGGCGGTGCAGGACAGTTTCGTCGACGTGCTGCTGGATTGTCCGCACTACACGCGCCCCGAGGAATACAACGGCGTGCGCGTGCCCGATGTGCTGCTAGGCGGCCATCATGCGGAAATCGAAGCGTGGCGCCGGCGTGAAGCGTTGCGCAACACGTTGAACAAACGGCCCGATCTGATCGTGAAGGCCAGAAAGAACAAGATGTTGAGCCGTGCCGACGAGGCATGGCTCGCGAGTCTCGCGAAGGAAGCGTCGAAGGCGTAAAGCCCCGATCTTTCGAGCGGACATAGGCGGTGCCGCACATGCGTGTACGGCGCCTGATGTGAACCCATCCTCTATCGGGGCCGTAGCCGAGCGCAAACAAACTCCGCGCAAGGCAGGTACGAACGCCGACAAGATGGACCTAGGAGTCAGTGATGAATCTGATTGCAAAACTCGAGCAGGAAGAAATCGCGCGCGCCCTCGGCGATAAGACCATTCCCGATTTCGCCCCCGGCGATACGGTGATCGTCAGCGTGAACGTGGTTGAAGGTACGCGTAAGCGCGTTCAGGCTTACGAAGGCGTCGTGATCGCCAAGCGTAACCGTGGTCTGAATTCGTCGTTCATCGTCCGCAAGATTTCGTCGGGCGAAGGCGTCGAGCGTACGTTCCAGACGTACTCGCCGCTGCTGGCAAGCATCGTCGTGAAGCGCCGCGGCGATGTGCGTCGTGCGAAGCTGTACTACCTGCGCGACCGTTCGGGCAAGTCGGCCCGGATCAAGGAAAAGCTGGTCATGAAGAAAGACCGCGCTGCTCCCCAAGCGTAAATGCTGTAAGAAAAAGCACCCCTCGCGGGTGCTTTTTTGTTTGCCAGGTCAAAATAGCGGCATGTCCCCTATCCGCTCGTTCGAGAGACCCGTTGATCCGCCCCGTCTTTGAACCTGAAACCCTGCCTGTCGAAGCGACGGGCGCCGATCTGCCGCCGGTGTCCGGCGGACGTCTCACGCCCGACGGTCTGCGCGCACGCTTCGAACAGCGTCTTTCATGGGCGCCTGAACCGATTGTCGAAGCGCCCTGGCGCGATACGCACGTCGATCCCCGAGTCGCGGCGGTACTGGTGCCGTTGGTGGTCCGCGATCACGGCCTGACCGTTCTGCTGACCCAGCGCGCGGACCATCTGAACGATCATGCCGGCCAGGTGAGCTTCCCAGGCGGCCGTCAGGAGCCATTCGACGCGAACGCCACCGCCACCGCCCTGCGCGAAGCACAGGAAGAGGTCGGCCTCGATCCGTCGCGTGTCGAGATTCTCGGTGCGTTGCCCGACTATCTGACGGGTACCGGTTTCCGCGTCACGCCGGTGATCGGCCTCGTGCACCCGCCGTTCACATTGGAAGCCGACGCGCTTGAAGTGGCCGAAGTCTTCGAGGTGCCGCTCGCCTTTCTGATGAACCCCGCGCATCACGAAGAGCGCGTGTTCCGCTGGGAAAACGGCGAGCGGCGCTTTTTCGCCATGCCGTATCCGCGTACGGCGTCGCTGGAATTCGACGGCGGCGCAAGTGCAAATTCAGTAGGCGGCCACTATTTCATCTGGGGCGCGACGGCGGCGATGCTGCGCAACTTCTATCGCTTTCTCGCGGCGTAAGCCAACGCAGACTGTGCGGTTGTCGGATGTTTGTCGAGGTCCACGCTCAGTCGCATCCGACCCTGTGCTATCGTTATATAACAATCGTAAAACTCGAAAAGCACGGCGCACCGCATGACTTTTTTCTCTGTATTGCTGGCTCTGATCATTGAACAGGTACGCGCGCTATCGCCGAACAATCCCGTATCGGCGTTGCTTCAATACCATGCGGAGTCGGCGGCGCACGGATTCGATGCCGGCAAGCCGAAGCATGGCTTGCTTGCCTGGCTCGTGGTGGTGGTGCCCTGGACGCTGGCCGTCGCGCTCGTCTACTACGTGCTGTATCACATCCATTTTGCGCTGGCGTTCCTGTGGAACGTCGCGGTGCTGTACTTCACGCTCGGTTTCCGGCAGTTCAGCCATTACTTCACGGACATCCACCTCGCGCTGAACAACGACGACGTGCCGCGCGCGCGTGAAATCCTCAATGAATGGACCGGGCTCGACACCGTCGACATGCCCGTCAGCGAGATCGTGCGTCATACGCTGATTCACGCGGTGGTCGCTTCGCATCGTCATGTGTTCGGCGTGTTCTTCTGGTTCCTGATTCCGGTCGGGCCGGCGGGCGCGGTGCTGTATCGGATCGCCGAATATCTGGCACGCACATGGGCACGGCCGGTCGACGATCGCACCATCGCGTTTTCGAGCTTCGCGCAGCGCGCTTTCTTCGTGATCGACTGGGTGCCGGCGCGGCTCACGTCGCTGGGCTTCGCGATCGTCGGTAATTTCGAGGACGCGATTTACGCGTGGCGCAACCATGCGCGCCAGTGGCCGGATGCCAACGACGGCGTGTTGCTGGCCGCGGGCAGCGGCGCATTGGGCGCGCGGCTGAGCGGGCCGCTTGCCGAGCCGTCGAGTCTGGACGCGCTCGCCACCGGCGACGGCGGTCCGATGCAGGTCGGTGACGATTGCACGCCTCGCACGCTCCAATCGGCCGTGGGCCTCGTCTGGCGCGCGGTGGTGCTGTGGATGATTCTGCTGTTGATGCTGACGATCGCCGTATGGCTCGCTTGAGCCTCCGCTTGAGGCTCCGTTCGAGGCTTGCCTAAGGGCAGCCCCGAACCGCCTCACCCGTCGCGCGAATCCCGCGCCGTCCCACACTGCCAGCATACGGTGAACTGCGCTTCGAGCGTCTCACCGCACTTGCGACATTGCCACGCAGGCGACCCCGAGGCAGGCCCACGCGAAGCGGCATCGATCAGCTGCCGCGCCATCGCCTCATCCCGTTCATCGACCAGCCATAATTCCGGCGCGCACTGATCCGCTGGAATATCGCCGAGCGCGCCGTTCAGGTAGCGGTTGTGCAACTCGCAGGCAATGCCCGCCGCTTCGAGCACATTGACCCAATGCTGTCCGATGATCAGGTTCGGCGCTCGCATCAATTTCATCGTGAGTCCAGGAGGGTGACGGCGACGTGCTTCACCGGACGATCTGGCTGGCTTCATGCACGAGTTGCGCGTACAACGCGTGCCGCTCGCGCCGGATGCGGCCGTCGGCAACCGCTTCGAGAATCGCACAACCCGGCTCGTGCAAGTGATGGCAGTTGTAAAAGCGGCAATTCGGCAGCAGCGGGCGGAATTCGGGGAACGCGCGCTCGAGCCGGCCTTCGGTCAGATGGTGCAGGCCGAATTCCTGGAAGCCGGGCGAGTCGATCAACGCACCGCCGTCGCCGTCCGCGCTGTCAGGCAGCGGGTAGAGCCGCGTGAAGGTGGTGGTATGACGCCCGCTGTTCAGCGCGGTAGAAATCTCGCGCGTGGCGACTTCGGCGTTCGGAATCAGCAGATTGACCAGCGTCGACTTGCCCATGCCCGACTGCCCGAGCAGCAGCGTCGAATGACCGTGCAGATGCTCGATCAACGCCGCGCGCGCGGCATCGGGCTGCATCTTGATCGACACTTCCACGACCGTATAGCCGAGCGCGCGATAGCGTTCCAGCCGGGTACGCGCGCCTTCCAGTTCTGCCACAACGTCGATCTTGTTCAGCACGATCAACGGCTTCAGCTCGTGCGCCTCGGCGGCGACCAGCGCGCGCCCGAGCAGGTCCTCGCTGAAATGCGGCTCGGTCGCGAGCACGATCAGCAACTGATCGAGATTCGCCGCGAAGAGCTTCGACTTGTACTGATCGGAGCGGTACAGCAGATTGCGCCGCTCGCCGATCTCGACGATCACGCCCTGATCCGCCGAGGTCGGCTCGTAGATCACGCGATCGCCGACCGCCACTTCGCTGCGCTTGCCGCGCGGGAAGCACTGGAGCATGGCGCCGCCGTCTTCCGGCGCGACGAGGTAATGGCGGCCATGAGCCGCCACCACGAGGCCGCCTACGCGCGTGCTGGACGGAGCGCGCGGCGCTTTCGGGGAGCGGCCGCTCATGCGTGCCGCAGCAGGCGGTCGATCCGCTGCGACGCCGGCGGATGCGAGTAGTAGAACGCGGTATAGAGCGGATCGGGCGTCAGGGTCGACGCGTTGTCTTCATAGAGCTTGACGAGCGCGTTGACGAGGTCATGTGCATCGGTTTGCGTGGCGGCGAACGCGTCGGCTTCGAACTCATGCTTGCGCGAACTGAGGCTGCCGAGCGGCGTGACGAAGAAGATGAATACCGGCAGTGCAAGGAAGAACAGCACCAGCGCAAGTCCGTCATTGCCGCCGAGCAGCGACGGCCGCACGCCCAGCCCTTCATAGAACCACACGCTTTCCTTCAGCCAGCCGAGCAGGGCGAGCATCACAAGGCTGATCGCGAAGGTAACGAGCATGCGCTTGATCACGTGACGGCGCTTGAAGTGGCCGAGTTCATGCGCAAGCACCGCCTCGATCTCGCTGCCCGACAGGCGCGCGAGCAAGGTGTCGAAGAACACGATCCGCTTGGCCGCGCCGAAGCCGGTGAAGTACGCGTTGCCGTGCGCCGAACGGCGGCTGCCGTCCATCACGAAGAGGCCCTTGGCGGCGAAACCGCAGCGTTTCATCAGCGCTTCGATGCGGCTTTTCAGCGCTTCGTCCTTGAGCGGCTCGAACTTGTTGAAGAGCGGCGCGATGAACGACGGATACAGCACCAGCACGAGCATCTGGAACACCACCCAGACGATCCACGTCCACAACCACCACAGGCTGCCGGCACGGTTCATCAGCCACAGCACGACGAACAGCAGCGGCAGGCCGAACGCCGCGGCGAGCAGCACGCCCTTCAGACGGTCCAGAAAGAAAATGCCCTTGCTCATCCGGTTGAAGCCGAAGCGCTGCTCGACCACGAATTGCCGGTAGTAATCGAACGGCAGGTCGATCACGCTGGTGATCGCGATGACCGCCGCGACCAGCGCGATCTGGCCGGCATAGCCGCGGCCCAGCCAATCGGAGATCGCCAGATCGAGCGCCTGCACGCCGCCGAGCAGCGTGAGGCCGATCAACACGGCCGCGCTGACCACGACCTCGATCATCGTCAGACGGGTGCGTTCCACGGTGTAATCCGCGGCGCGCTGATGCGCGCTGAGCGCGATAGTGCCCGCGAACTGGCTCGGCACCTGCTCGCGATGGCCGGCGACGAAGCGGATCTGCCGCGACGCGAGCCACAGTTTGGTGCCGACCATCGCGACGACGGCGACGACGAACAGGACGGTGAAGTACAGGGTAGGCATCCAGGGATTCCGTGGTATCTATGCGAGAATTATATGTTTCTTCCCGCCGCCAGGCGGGACACGCTCAAACCAATTTCAAACGAACATTCGCCGCGGCAAGCGGGCTTCCTGGGAGGCCGTCTGCGCGGATACAGGGTTGCCTTCATGACTGACATCCTCGCCTCCATCGAACATCCGTCGCTCGTGCGCAGCGACATGAATCTCGTCTGGCTCGACATGGAAATGACCGGTCTCGAACCGGATTCCGACCGCATCATCGAAATCGCGGTGGTGGTGACGAATTCGACGCTCGACAGGATGGTCGAGGGGCCGGTGCTGGCGATTCATCAGAGCGACGAGACGCTCGCCAGGATGGATCAGTGGAACCAGAACACGCATGGCCGCTCCGGTCTGATCGACCGCGTGAAGGCCTCGACGGTGAGCGAAGCCGACGCCACCGAACAGATCCGCGACTTTCTCAGCGCCTACGTGCCGCCGGGCAAATCGCCGATGTGCGGCAACTCGATCTGCCAGGACCGCCGCTTCATGGCGCGCTGGATGCCGGATCTGGAGCGCTTCTTCCATTACCGCAATCTCGACGTGAGCACGCTGAAGGAACTGTGCCGCCGCTGGCAGCCGGCCATCTACAAGGGCTTCCAGAAGCGCGCGCTGCACACGGCGCTGGCCGACATTCATGAGTCGATCGAGGAACTCAAGTACTACCGCGAGCATTTCCTGATTCCGACGGCCCCGCAAGCGCCGGTGGTGATGTAACGCGGCAAGCGCTGTTCGCGAGTCAAGCCTGCCGGGGGGCGCGCACCGCGTTCTTCGGCCGGAACGCCTTCGCCACGTCGGCGTTGGTTTCCACATACGGGCCGCCGATCAGGTCGAGACAATAGGGCACTGCGGCGAAGATGCCCGGCACTTTCACGGCGCCGCCCGCTTCGGCGTCGCGCAGGCCTTCCAGCGTTTCCCTGATCGACTTCGGCTGACCCGGCAGATTGATGATCAGCGCCGCGTGGTCCGCGGTTTCGCGGATCACCGCCACCTGGCGCGACAGGATCGCGGTGGGCACGAAATTCAGGCTGATCTGCCGCATCTGCTCGCCGAAGCCGGGCATTTCCTTCGTCGCCACCGCAAGGGTTGCTTCGGGCGTCACGTCGCGGCGCGACGGGCCGGTGCCGCCGGTCGTCAGCACCAGATCGCAGCCTGCTTCGTCGACCAGTTCGGTCAGCGTGGCCGAAATGGTGGGCGCGTCGTCCTGAATCAGGCGGGTGACCACCTGCCACGGCGAGGTCAAGGCGGCGGCGAGCCATTCCTGCAAGGCCGGAATCCCCTTGTCCTCGTACACGCCGGTGGAGGCGCGGTCGCTGATCGACACGAGGCCGATCACGATTTCGTCGGGGTGCTGACGCGTCAGCTTATTCGTGGCGGTCGTCATCGTCGTCTTCCAGGGCGTCGTCGGCTGCGGAATCGGTGCCGGCGGCGGGGCCGTCCGCATTCTTGATCCACTGGAACAGTTCGCGGAAGTAGCGCGGCGGCTTGCTCTGCAGCGCTTCCTTGCGCGCGTTGCGGATCAGCGTGCGGCCCTGCTGCGGGTCCGCGTTCGGATGCTGGCGGATGAACTCGGTGAGCGCGGCGTCGTCGGCGAGCAGTTTCTCGCGCGTGCGTTCGATCCAGTGGAGCTTGGCCGTTTCCGCCTTGTTGACGCCGTTGTACGTGTCGAGCGCGGTTCGCAGCGCGGCGGTTTCGTCGTCCAGCAGCGAGCGCATGACGCGGCCCACGTATTGCACCTGGCGGCGCTTGCCTTCGTGATCGGTGATGCGGCGCGCTTCACGCACGGCGTCGTCGAGCTTTTCGGGCATCGGCATGCGCTTGAGCGCGTCCTTGGGCAGCGCGATGAGCGCCGAGCCCAGTTCCTGCAACTCGTGCATTTCGCGCTTGAGCTGGGACTTGCTGGGACGGTCGTAGCCGTTTTCGTCGACTTCCGGCTCGGCGGATTCGATCGGTTGAATGCGGGTTTTGCGTGTCATACCGATATTGTAGCGTGCCGGGCGTGCTGAACCCGCCGTGTTGTCGCCCATACGGCATCGCGCGGGGCAACGGTGGCGCTATAGCGGCAGCCGGTCGTAACTGAGCCGCGGCTCGACGGCACAGCGGCAGCATCCAAGCCGCATCCAAGCCGCATTCGAGCCGCATTCGAGCCGCATTCGAGCCGCACCTGGGCGGCACGAAAGCCACAACCAGGCAGTGCCCAGGCAACACCGCGAAGCGGCAGCGAAGCAGCGGCACCATGAGGCCCGGAGAATGCAGGGAAACAGCCGCGAATGCCAGGTACACCAGCGCGTACCTTGCTATGATCGCGGGATGCTTAACGATGCAAATGCGCACGCAAGTGCGTGGCATGTGTGAACCCACAGGGCCGCCCGGCCCCGAACAGGACGGCAACGACAATGGCAGCAGACATGGACGTCAAGCAGCGCTTTTTTCCGCATACCCAGGATGAACTGAAGGAAATCGCCTCGGACATCCTTCGTCACGCGAAGTCGCTCGGCGGCACCGACGCGGCAACCGAGATTTCCGAGGGCGACGGCCTGTCCGTTTCCGTGCGGCGCGGCGAAGTCGAGACGATCGAGCACAACCGCGACAAGATGGTCGGCGTGACCGTATTCATCGGCAACAAGCGCGGCAACGCGAGCACCTCGGATTTTTCGTCGCAGGCCTTGAAGGACACGGTGGCGGCGGCGTACAACATCGCGCGCTTCACCGCTGAAGACGACTGCGCGGGTCTCGCGGAAGCGGAGTTGCTCGAAACCGCGCCGCGCGATCTCGACCTGTATCACCCGTGGAATCTCTCGGCGGACGAAGCCGTCGAAATCGCCCGCCGCGCGGAAGACGCCGCATTCGCCACCGATCCGCAAATCAAGAACTCGGAAGGCGCAAGCGTCTCGGCGCAGCACTCGCAGTTCGTGCTCGCCACCTCGCGCGGTTTCCTCGCGGGCTATCCGTACTCGCGCCACTATGTCGCGTGCGCGCCGATCGCCGGTAGCGGCCGCAACATGCAGCGCGACGACTGGTACACGTCCACCCGCAGCGCGGAAGACCTGGCCGATCCTGAAGCGGTCGGCCGTTACGCGGCGCAACGCGCGCTGGCGCGCATCGGCGCGCGCGGACTCGATACCCGCAAGGTGCCGGTGCTGTTCGAGGCGCCGCTCGCCGCCGGCCTGCTCGGCGCGTTCGTGCAGGCCACGAGCGGGGGTGCGCTATACCGCAAGACGTCGTTCCTGGTCGACAGCCTCGGCAAGCCGGTGTTCGCGCCGCACGTGCAGGTGGTCGAGGATCCGCATGTCGCGCGTGCAATGGGCAGCGCGCCGTTCGACGAGGAAGGCGTGCGCACGCGGCAGCGTTCGGTCGTGAAGGACGGCGTGGTGGAAGGCTATTTCCTCTCGACCTATTCGGCGCGCAAGCTCGGCATGCAGACCACCGGCAATGCGGGCGGCTCGCACAATCTGTCGTTGCGCAGTTCGACCACGCGCGCGGAGGACGACTTCGAGGAAATGCTGAGGAAACTCGGCACGGGCCTGTTGCTCACCGAACTGATGGGGCAGGGCGTGAATTACGTGACGGGCGACTATTCGCGTGGCGCGTCGGGCTTCTGGGTCGAGAACGGCAAGATCCAGTATCCGGTCGAGGAAATCACGGTGGCGAGCACGTTGCAGGAAATGTTCCACCATATCGTCGCGATCGGCGCGGATACGATCACGCGCGGCACCAAGCAAACCGGCTCAGTGCTGATCGAGCGGATGACGATCGCGGGCCAGTAAGCGGTTCTGGTTTTGGGCCGCCGGTTGTGCAGCATGCCCGGCGCTGCAAACGGAAACGCCACGCAAGTGATTGCGTGGCGTTTTTCATGGGCGCCGCAAAAACCTTAAACGCCCTTGCGTTTATAGGTGACGAACGCGTAGTCGAAATCATTCGGCGCATGCGCGCGATGCGTTTCATGCGCGACTTCTTGCCACTCGTTTTCATCGAGCGCGGGGAAGGTTGCGTCGCCTTCGAAGTCGGCGGAGATCTCGGTGACGATGAGCTTGTCGGCCCGACGCAGACCTTCCTCATACAACTGCGCGCCGCCGATCAGGAACGCTTCGGGCGCCTGATCCCGCGCGGCGAGCTTGAGCGCCTCCTGCAGCGTCGTCGCCGTGTCGCAACCCTGAAAACGGCGCGTGGCATCGCGCGTCACGACGATGTTGCGGCGTCCCGGCAGCGGCCGGCCGATCGATTCATGCGTCTTGCGGCCCATGATGATGGGCGCACCCATGGTCGTGCGCTTGAAGAACGCGAGATCTTCGGGAAGTCGCCAGGGCAACTGGTTGTCGCGGCCGATCACGCCATTATTGGCGCGAGCGACGATCAGGGTGAGCGTCGTCATCGAATGGGAAAGGGAACATAACCGGAGCGATTCTACCTGACGCGGTGGCGGGCGCCGCCTCGTCAGGCTCCGGTGCGGCGGCTTGCACCTGTTCGCGCCGTTCGATCCGGTCCGCCTACCTTGTCAGATCAACTGGCGGCATTACTACGTGCGGCATCCACGGGGATCGGCAGCGGCGAAGGCGGCGCAAGTTCGTCCCATAAGATCACGCGAGCCGGAATATCACCGGGATCGCGGCGCAAAGCGGATCGCACGATATATCTCCTTGATGGGGATTATTTAGCGAAATGCGTGCCATCGCTGGCAATCCATTGGCGGATAGGGATGGATCGGTAATTCCTGGCGTGGCAATAAGCGAAACGGGCAGAAATGTTTCAGCATTGAAACGGCAGATGGAAAATACTGCAATGGCTTAATTCGCATGGTATGAACTACATGGACGGCGAACACGAAAAAGCGCTTGCCGGGATTTGTTTAATTCGTCGGCTGAATAAGGGTCTATTGGCGCTCCATCCCTTGCTCCAATGATCCGCTGATTAAATTCGCATAGTTGTTTTCCAAGCGACGCGCGTATAGTAAGCTCTGTAAAAACAGCTTCGCATTTAAAAAAGCCCACTCACGGGCCGTTTCAAACACACACGCCGCTTTTCTTGGGGATCAGCTGTCCGCACGGAATGGAATGGCCGTTCGGTTTTTGCTATTTCGCGAATCCCGGACGAGTCAGCGTGTCTGAACGTGGTTCAGGTACGTGCGTCATCCTTAACGTTCGTTGACGAGAGGATCTGAATAATGGAACCCGCAACGCGGCAACTGATTTACGTTTCGCGCGATCCGAGCGCGGAACTGAATACCCGCTTTCACCAGCGCGGCTGGCAAGTCGAGGTCGTGGGATCGGCGCGCGACGTGCGCCGTGCCGTTCGCGCCGGAATGGCCGCGGGCGGGCTGCTCGATCTGTCCAGCCATTTTCAGCCGCACGAAATCGCCGCGTTCGAATCCTGCCTCACCATGCCGAATGTCGGCTGGGTCGCGGCCACCATGCCCGGGCAATTGCAGGACGCCGCCTTGCGCCGGCTCGTGCGCGACTACTGTTTCGACTATGTCACGGTGCCGTATGCGGGCGACAGGATCGTCGATTCGGTCGGGCACGCCTACGGAATGATCTCACTGGGCGAACCGGCTTCGAACGATGGTTCGCAAGGCGCGGAGGGCGAAATGGTCGGCTCGTGCGACGCCATGCTCGCGTTGTTCCGCTCCATTCGCAAAGTGGCGATGACCGACGCACCGGTATTCATCTCGGGCGAATCGGGCACCGGCAAGGAGTTGACCGCGGTCGCGATTCACGAACGCTCGGCGCGCCGCAACGCGCCTTTCGTGCCGATCAACTGCGGCGCGATTCCGCCGCATCTGCTGCAATCTGAATTATTCGGCTACGAGCGCGGTGCGTTCACCGGCGCCAACCAGCGCAAGATCGGCCGGGTGGAAGCGGCCAACGGCGGCACGCTCTTTCTCGACGAAATCGGCGACCTGCCGCTCGAAAGCCAGGCGAGCCTGCTGCGCTTCCTGCAGGAGCGCAAGGTGGAGCGGCTAGGCGGCCACGGCGCGATCGACGTCGACGTCCGGATCATTTCGGCCACTCACGTGGACATGACCGCGGCGATGATCGAAGGGCGCTTCCGCTCCGACCTGTATCACCGGCTGTGCGTGCTGCAAATCGACGAACCGCCGCTGCGCGCGCGCGGCAAGGACATCGAACTCCTCGCGCGGCACATGCTGGAGCGTTTCAAGAAGGATGCGAGCCGGCGCTTGCGCGGCTTTGCGCCGGACGCCATCGCGGCGCTGCATAACTACGGCTGGCCGGGCAACGTGCGTGAATTGATCAACCGCGTGCGGCGGGCCATTGTGATGTCCGAAGGGCGCGCGATCACCGCGCGCGATCTGGAACTGGCCGAATACGTCGAGATTGTGCCGGTCTCGCTCGCGCAAGCGCGCGAAGCGGCGGAGCGCCAGGCGATCGAACTGGCGCTACTGCGCCATCGCGGAAGGCTTGGCGACGCGGCGCAGGAACTCGGCATTTCGCGGGTGACGCTGTATCGTCTGCTGTGCTCGCACGGCATGCGCCATATGGAAGGCGAACCGCTCGCCGCGCCGCACGGCGGAGACTTGCCGGCTTCGGTGCCGCACCTCTGAGCCTGAGATCAGCCTGAGGTCTTGACGAGTCCCGAGCGGGTCTCGATGCGTGTCGGCGAGCCCGGCATGCGTTTCGTGCGAGTTTGCCGGAGGCCGCCAACGGCCTCGACCGAGCGCGCGTCCCCATCTTGCCCAGTGTTGCCCATAGCGCTCCCTTCCGCGATGTTTTCCTCGATGCACGCCGCGACCGGACGTTGCCTGCCCGCGCTTGCTAAAATCGGTTTTTCGCTCAATCCGTGACGCGTACTGACGGCGGCACGCGCCTCGTCGAAGGAAACCGCATGAAACAGTACCAGGACCTCGTCCGCATGATCCTCGATACCGGCACGTGGCAGGAGAACCGCACCGGCATCCGCACCATCAGCATGCCGGGCGCCATGTTGCGCTTCGATCTCCAGCAGGGCTTTCCCGCAGTGACCACGAAAAAGCTGGCGTTCAAGTCGGCGGTGGGCGAACTGGTCGGGTTCCTGCGCGCGTCGCGCAGCGCCGCCGATTTCCGCGACCTCGGCTGCAAGGTGTGGGACGCGAACGCCAACCAGAATCCGCAGTGGCTCGCCAATCCGTATCGCCAGGGTCCGGACGATCTCGGCGACGTGTACGGCGTGCAGTGGCGTCAGTGGCCGGCGTACAAGGTGCTGGACGCAAGCGCGAGCGCGCAGCTGGCCGACGCGAGCGCGCGCGGCTTCCGCGTCGTGACCGAATTCGAGGAAGACGGCAGCCGCAAGGTGCTGCTGTACAAGGCGATCGACCAGTTGCGCCAGTGCCTCGACACGATCATGCAGAACCCCGCCGACCGGCGCATTCTGTTTCACGCTTGGAACCCCGCGGTGCTGGATCAGATCGCGTTGCCGGCTTGCCACCTGCTTTACCAGTTTCTGCCGAACGTGGCGCGCCGCGAGATTTCGCTGTGCCTGTACATTCGCAGCAACGATGTCGGCCTCGGCACGCCGTTCAACCTGACCGAAGGCGCGGCCTTGCTGCACCTGGTCGGCCGCCTGACGGGGTACACGCCGCGCTGGTTCACCTACTTCATCGGCGACGCGCATATCTACGAGAATCAGCTCGACATGCTGCGTCAACAACTCGGGCGTGAGCCCTACGACAGCCCGTCCTTCGCGATCTCGGATCGCGTGCCGGACTATGCCAAAACCGGCGTTTACGAGCCGGAATGGCTCGAGAAGATCGAGCCGTCGGATTTCTCGCTGGTGGGTTACCGGCATCACGAGCCGTTGACGGCGCCGATGGCGGTTTGAGCGTCCACCCGGCAGGCAGGCTGATCAAGGAAAAAACCCCCGCGACGTGAATCGCGGGGGTTTTTTCTTCCTGCCTATGAGCACGCGGAGCGAAGGGCGCTGGAATTCGGCTGGCGCTCAACCTTTGTGATGCTCATCGCGATTGCCGCCGCCTGAATGTTGCTCGCCGTGCTGCGGCTGGGGTTGCGGGCGCGGCTGCTGGACCTGCTGTGGGCGCGGCTCAGGACGCGGCTGTGGCGCCGGCTGCGGATGAAACTCCGGACGCGGCTGTTGCTGAACTTGCTGCGGACGCGGCTCAGGGCGCGGCTGTGGCGCCGGCTGCGGATGGAATTCCGGACGCGGCTGTTGCTGAACCGGCTGCGGACGCGGCTCAGGGCGCGGCTGTGGCGCCGGCTGCGGATGGAACTCTGGACGCGGCTGTTGCTGAACCTGCTGCGGACGAGGTTCGGGACGCGGCTGTGGCGCCGGCTGCGGATGAAACTCTGGCCGCGGTTGCTGCTGAACCTGCTGCGTACGAGGTTCCTGCCGCGGCTGCGGCGTCGGTTGCGGACGCGCTTCCTGACGCGCTTGCTGCTGCGCCGCTTGCGCATAAGCGTCCTGGCGTGGCTCCTGCCGCATCTGCGGGACATCCGCCGGACGCGGCACCTGCGCTTCAGGCTGACGTTGCATCTGCTGCGCCGAAGCCATGTTGTCCGCCGGACGCGGCACGCCGCGAGGCTGCATTCCGCCGCGCGCATCGGCGCCAGGCTGCGGCGCGAAGCCCGGCCGTACGGCCTGCTCCTGCGAACCACCGCGCGCTTGTCCCGGTTGCCCGGATTGTGCCTGCTGGGCCATCGGCGCATGCGGCTGCGTCCAGACGGGCTCATGGCGTCCGTTCGCTTCCGGTTGTTGCGGCCCGCCGCGTTGCTGGGGGAAAGCGTTCAGATTGCCGCCGACCGCCGCTTGTGGTGGGCGCGGCACGCCATTTGACGGATGACCCCCGTCTCCAGGCGGCTGGCGCCCACTGGCGGTCTGCGGCGGCATGCCGGGCCGCCCTTGCGGTTCGCCGGCACGCTGGTTGATCGGTGCTTCGCCGGGCCGAGGCCGCTGTCCAGGCTGCTGCGTGCCCGTCGGCCCGCCCGGCGCTCCGGGCGTTTCCCGTCCACCGGTCGTCCCAAGCGCACCGACTGGCGCGGGTCCACCCGGCGCTCCCGCCGCTCCCCGCGCACCAGGCGTCCCCGGCGCGGCCGACGAGCCCACGGTTCCACCCGGCGCACCCGGCGCACCCGGCGCTACCCCCGGCGGACGTCCGGGGATATGCGACTGCACGACCCGCACATTCTGCACCGGCAGCGCGCCCGGACTGCCCGCCATGCGCGCCGGGACCGAGGTTCGGACGATCGGCTGACCGGCGCCCGGCACTCGCCCGCCGCCTTGCGCGAAGCGCTGCGCGAGACTGTCGTGGTAGGCGGCCGGCATCGCCGGATTGCGCGTCGCGACCACCGGACGCGCCATCACCCCCGCCGGCGGCCGGTAATTGGCGTTGCGCAGGCCCGGCCCAAAGCTCTCGCGCACCGGCGCGATACCGGGCGCCCCCGGATTGATCCGCGCATTGCGCCATTGCCGCGGATCGACCTTCTGCGCGAAGCGCCCGACCGATTGACCATGCACGAACGCCGTCGCCGGCACCGCGGTCACGCCGCCCGGGGCGCGATAGTTGACGTAGGTGTTGTGAATGTTGGTCACATTCACATTCGTCACGTTGCGGTTGTAGTTGTTGACGATCGTCGTCTGATTCACGCGTTCGTAGTAGCGCGGACTCCAATGATCGCGATCTCCCCAGCGCGGATGCCACGGCTCGCCCGGCCCGAGCGGAAACCACGCGACGCCGGCCGCGACGGCGCCGCCGATGGCCAGATTCACGCCCCAGTCGACGCCGCCGCCCCCGCCACCGACAAAGGCCACCAACGCCGGCGCATACACCGGCGGCTGGCTGACCACCACCGGTCCCGGCACCCATGCCCACGAGTCGTCGACGTAGGCCCAGCGGCCGTAGTGGTAAGGCGCGAAGCCCCACGGCGCGTCGTCGACCCACGTCCAGCCCCACGGCGCCTGCCATACCCAATGGCCGTCGTGGTAGGGCGCCCAGCCGGCGGGCGTGGCGCGCGGCACCCACACTTCGCCGTATTCGGGGCTGCTGCGCCACGTGCCGTTGGCGTCGAGATCCTGGTAGCCGGGAATTTCGCGCGATACGTAGCGCGCCGACACCGAGCGGTCTTCCGCGGCGTCACGGCTCGCGGCCCACTGGTCGAAGCCGTCGGGACCGGGCGCGCCGTCGTTGGCGACTTGTTGCAGGTTGGTGCCGGCAAAGCGCACTTGCTGGCCGGCCGCGACCGGCACCTGGCCGCCGTCGCCGTACGCGGTCGCGCTGCCGCTGCGCACGGTGACGGTGGTGCTGCTGCCGTCCGGCGCGACGTCGACCCGATAATCGCCGGGGCCGTTCAGGCCGAGCGCCAGATTCGGCGTGTCGATTTCATACGACGAACCCGGCGGCAGTTCGCGCACCCGCGCCGACAGCGTGCCCTGCGCGACTTTTAGCTGCGCGCTGTTGTCGTCGAGATTGAGCAGGTCGAGGCTGGTGGACTGGCCGAGGCGCACCGCGGTCGAGCCGATGTGCAACTCCGAGCGCGCGTTCTGATCGTTCCACAACTGGTCGCCCGTGGTGAGGGGCCGATTGATCTGCGCGTACGACCACTCGTTGGCGCCGGCCGGCTCAGTGGTCACGGTGCCGGCCATGTAGTTCAGACGCGCGACGCGTCCGGGCGGATCGGTGTTCTGGCTGGCCGCGCCCTGGGGCGCCTCGCCGGCTTCCTGCGCCAGCGCGGCGTGCGTCGTGAACAGCAATCCCGCGAGACAGGTCGCGAGACAGACCGCGGTGGCGATCGGCGTAGGGCGGGTGGGGCGGCGTTTCGAATGCTGGGGTGTGGTCACTATTCTCATGAGCTCTCTCCGACGGATGGTGCATGTGCAGCAACCGTGAACCCACTGTACCCGCAGCGTTTGTTTCAAGGCCCCCACTTTTGTAAGGCCGCCTCACCAGCGTGTAACAAAAGGTCTCGCCCAAGCCGGAGAAGGCTTCCGGGAAGGTCTTTCGTAAGCCGATTGCGGATTTTCTGTAATCGGAGCACTCGATTAGCCGTGTTTTTCAGCCGTGATTCAAGCGGCCAGAAACGCATCGAAATGCCGATGCCCGGCGGGCGTGACGCGCAGGATTCGGGGGCGCTCCGTGCGTTCGACCCAGCCGTGCGCGGACCATGAATCCAGCAGGGCCGCGCCGAGCGCGCCGCCCAGATGCGGACGCCGCTCGCTCCAGTCGGGACAGGTGCAGGCAAAGCGCCGCCGCCGGCTCTTCTGCGCGGACAGGTCGATGCCCCAGTCGGCGAAACGAACGGCGCCTTCAGGCGTGGCTTCGAGCGACGTGCCGTGCAGCGTCAGCAGACCTCGCTCGACAAGTCGCGCGAACACCCGCACCGACAGCTCGCCGGCCATGTGGTCGTAACAGGTACGGGCGTAGCGCATGTCGAGCGGCACGGTGCGCGCCGCGCGCGGCACGGGCCGCTGCGGCGCGCTGGCTTGTGCGACGTTGGCGAGCGCTTCGATCGACGCGGCGATGTCAGCCGAGGCGATGCGGAAATAGCGATGCCGGCCGCGCACCTCGAGGGCGAGCAAGCCGCCGTCGGTCAGACGCGCGAGGTGCGCGCTGGCCGCCGACGGCGAGAGCCCGGCGATCATCGTCAGTTCGCCGGCTGGCCGGGCGCTGCCGTCCATCAACGCCCATAGCATCGCGGCACGGCCGGGGTCGGCGAGCAATGCGCCGATTCGGCTCAGCCCCGGAAAATGGTTCTGTTGGTCTGCAAGCGTAGCGGTCATTCGGGTATCTCCGTTGGCGGCGCGGATGGGGCGTCATGCGGTCACTGTATCGGGCCGCGGCATTCGATGTTTCAGCTTAGCGTGAACGATGGAGTGCGGCAGCTACGCAAACGCGTTTCGAACGCGCGGCTTCGGCGTCACGCGAAATCGCCAGGCTAGAATCGAAACCCTGTCCTTGCAGGAACACGCTGTCATGAAAACTCTTTTCGCCGTTGCCGCCGCGGTCATGCTGTTGAGTGCTTGCGCGCATGGCGGCGCCGATTCGGGCGCGGGCACCGGCAGCATCACGATGTACGGCACGATCGACGAAGGAATCACCTTCCGCAAATAAAGACCGGCGCTTTTCCAGGCGGACGAACCAAACCGGCTGGCAGAGAATGATGCATCATTGTCATTTCTGCCACCGCCGCTCGTGTGACGATCAGGGCATCGCCATTTTCGCCGCCAGAGGTCTCGCCGATGCCGCCGTCCGCCACTTCGTCAGCTTTCTCCACTTCAGCCGCTTCAGCCACTTTCGCCATCGCGCCGACGGCCACTCCCCCTGCGGTCACCACCGCCGCCGCCACCGCCGAAACAGACGTTCACCGCCCCGACCCGCACGGCCGGCGCGCTGCCCGCGTGCTGGCCGTCTGCCAGGCGCTTTACACGTCGTCGGTATCGATCGATCTGACCTTGACCGGTCTGGTGGGCTACACGCTCGCCGACGACAAGGCGCTCGCCACGCTGCCGTTCTCGCTGATCACGGTCGCCGCCGCGCTTACGACGATCTTCGCGTCGTTCCTGATGGCGCGCGTGGGCCGGCGCGCGGGCTTCATGCTCGGCGCGGGCGTCGGTGCGCTGGGCGGCGCGGTCTCCGTGTGGGCGATCTTTCACCACAGTTTCTGGGCCTTTTGCGCCGGAACGGCGACGGTCGGCGTGTTCCAGGCGTTCGCGCAGTACTACCGGCTCGCGGCGGCGGACGCCGTGGGCATGGACGGCAAAAGCCGCGCGATTTCGACGGTGCTCACGGGCGGCGTGGTGGCGGCCGTGTGCGGGCCGCTGCTCGCCGCGTGGAGCAAGGACTGGCTCACGCCGGTCGCGTTCGCCGGTTCCTACGTGCTGGTGACGGGCTTCGGTCTCGTGTCGATTGCGTTGCTGGCGCTGCTCTATCGCGACGCCGCGCCGTTCGCGCGCGTCACCGCCACCCACGCAGCGGCGCGGCCGCTCGGCGACATCGTGCGGCAGCCGATCTTTGCCGCGGCGCTCGCCAACAATGCGCTCGGCTACGCCGTGATGATGTTCGTGATGACCGCGACGCCGATCGCCGCGGTCGCGTGCGGCCATACGATCGGCGACGGCGCGGCGATCATCCAATGGCACCTGGTCGGCATGTACGCGCCGTCGCTCTTTTCCGCGCGCCTGATCGGGCGCTTCGGCGTGCTGCCGGTGATCGGCGCCGGCATCGGCCTGTCCGCGTTGTGCGGCGTGTTCGCGTTGCGTTCGACCGATCTGCCGCATTTCTACGCGGCGCTCGCGTGCCTTGGCGTGGGCTGGAACTTCATGTTCGTCGGCGGTTCGACGCTGCTCGCGCAATCGTACCGGCCGTCGGAACGGGCCAAAACGCAGGCCACCAGCGAATTCACGACCTTCGCGTTTTCCGCGCTCGGTTCCCTGTTCGCCGGCCAATTGCTGACGCGCTTCGGCTGGGCGACGATCAATGCCGCGATCTTTCCGCTGCTCGGGATCGCGGCGCTGGCCACGCTGGCCTACGCGTGGTCGAGAAAGCAGGCAGCGGCGGAGGTGGTGTCGTGATGGCTGTCCGTCACATCGTTTTCGCGGTCGCTCCGGAACTCGTGCTGCTCGACGCTTGCGGGCCGCTCGAGGCGTTCTGGCGCGCGGAGCTGGCTGCGGCGGCTACCGCCGCGGCTGCGGACTCCGGCGTCAAACCGGCCCACCCGGTGGCCTACCGCACGACGGTCGCGTCGATCGAAGGCGGCGTGCTGCAAACCTTTCCCGGCTTGCCGGTCGTCACCGAACGGCTCGACTCGCTCGACGACCAGCCGATCGACACGCTCATCGTCCCCGGCGTGCCGATCGATGAACAGGGCACGCTGCAACCCGAACTCGTCGCGTGGATCGGGCGTCACGCGACGCGGGCGCGGCGCGTGTGCTCGGTGTGCACCGGCGCGTTCTATCTGGCGGCGGCGGGCTTGCTCGACGGCCGCCGCGCGACCACGCACTGGCGCAGCGCGGCGCAACTCGCACGCAGCTTTCCCAAGGTGCAGGTGGATGCCGATCCGATCTTCATCCGCGATGCGGGGCATCGTGAAGGCGAGGGCGTCGTATGGACGTCGGCGGGCGTGACGGCGGGCATCGACCTGGCGCTCGCGCTGATCGACGAAGACCTCGGCCACGCGGTGGCGATGCAGGCCGCGCGCCGCCTGGTCGTCTTCATGAAGCGGCCTGGCGGACAGTCGCAGTTCAGCGCGGCGCTGACGGCGCAGGCCTCGGCGCATGGACCGTTCGAGGCGTTGCACGGCTGGATGGCGGCGCATTTACGCGACGACCTGTCGGTCGAACGGCTCGCCGAGCGCGCCCGGATGACACCGCGGACCTTCGCGCGACGCTACGTCGACGAGGTCGGCCGCACGCCGGCCAAAACCGTCTCCGCGCTGCGGCTCGAAGCGGCCGCGCGGGCGTTGGCGGAATCGCGCCGGCCGCTCAAGCGGATCGCGCTGGATTGCGGCTTCGGCAGTGAACAGAACTTGCGGCGCGCGTTCGTGCGGCGCTTCGGCGTGCTGCCGCTCGATTATCGGCAGCGCTTCATGTCGGCGGTCGCGCCGCAGCGCGCGGCGGCGTCCGAGGAAGCGAGGGCGGGCTGAGCCGCGATTCGGGCGCGACGCAACCGAGTCATTACCCGAAGCCCCATGCGCGAGCGCGTCCTCGCCCCGGCAAAAATTCCGCGCATCCGGCTCACCCAACCCGCGACGCTGTCAATATTGCGCTCGTATAATCGCCTCCTTTCAATGCATCCGATTGACCGGAGTCAAGATGAGCAGCCATCTCGTAGCGCCGCTGGACCGTTCCGAAACCACTTTCCGCTTTCTCGCCGAGCCGAGCTCCGTCAACTTCGGCGGCAAGGTGCACGGCGGCGCGTTGATGAAGTGGATCGACGAGACCGCCTACGCGTGCTCGGCGGTCTGGTCGGGGCGCTATTGCGTGACGGTCAGCGTGGGCAATATCCGCTTTCGCCGGCCGATCCTGGTCGGCAACCTGGTCGAACTGCGCGCGCGGGTCGTGGCGACGGGCCGCACCAGCATGCATATTCACGTGTCGGTGCAGGCGGGCGACCCGAAGGGCGGTGAGCTGCTGCAAACCACGGATTGTCTGGTCGTGATGGTGGCCGTCAACGAAAACGGCCACCCGGTGCCGGTGCCGGCGTTCGTGCCGGAGACGGATGAACAGAAGCGCCTCGCCAAATACGCGATGGACGTGAAGGAAGCGCTCGATGCGATCGTCGAGCTGAAGCCCGAAGAAGTGGCGCAGGGCAAGGTTTAAGCGGCGCTCGCTTTTGGCGTGGCGCACGGGGCGCTGGCGGCGGGGCCAAGCGCTGAGGCCAACTGCAAGCGCCGACCGTTGGGGCGGACCGCTGAGACCAACCGCCAACCGCAACCGCAACCGCAACCGCAACCGCAACCGCAACCGCAACCGCAACCGCAACCGCCGCCCCCCAGCATCCTCAACTCGCCGAATGCCCCACCATGTCGTGCGGCCGCACCCATTCGTCGAACTGCTGCTCGGTGACGTAGCCGAGCGCCAGTGCCGACGCCTTCAGCGTGGTGCCTTCCTTGTGCGCCTTTTTCGCGATCTGCGCGGCCTTGTCGTAGCCGATGTGCGGATTGAGCGCCGTCACCAGCATCAGCGATTCGTTGAGCAACGTGTCGATACGCTCGCGGTTCGGCTCGATACCCACCGCGCAGTTGTCGTTGAAACTGAGCGCGCCGTCGGCGAGCAGGCGGATCGATTGCAGCACGTTGTGCGCGATCATCGGCCGAAACACGTTCAACTCGAAGTTGCCGCTCGCGCCGCCGATATTCACCGCGACATCGTTGCCGAATACCTGTGCGCAGAGCATCGTCAACGCTTCCGATTGAGTGGGATTGACCTTGCCCGGCATGATCGAGCTACCCGGCTCGTTCTCTGGAATCGACAGTTCGCCGAGGCCGCAGCGCGGGCCGCTCGCGAGCCAGCGAACGTCGTTGGCGATCTTGTTCAGGCTTGCCGCCACGGTTTTCAACGCGCCGTGCGCGAACACCAGCGCGTCGGCCGCGGCCATCACTTCGAATTTGTTCGCGGCCGAAATGAAGGGCACGCCGGTCAGCCTGGCGATCGCGGCGGCGACCTGGGTGGCGAATTGCGGATGCGCGTTCAAACCGGTGCCGACCGCCGTGCCGCCCTGGGCGAGTTCATACAGATGCGGCAGCGCCGCTTCCACATGACGGATGCCTTGGTCCAGTTGCGCGACGTAACCCGAAAACTCCTGGCCGAGCGTGAGCGGCGTGGCGTCCTGCAAGTGCGTGCGGCCGATCTTGACGATGTCGGCGAAGGCTTTCGCCTTGCCGTCGAGCGTATCGCGCAGCGTCTTCAGCGCGGGCAGCAGATGCTTGACGATCCCATACGCGGCGGCCACGTGCATCGCCGTCGGAAACACGTCGTTCGACGACTGGCCGCGATTCACGTCGTCGTTCGGATGCACCTTGCGCGCTTCGCCGCGCTCGCCGCCGAGCAGTTCGCTCGCGCGGTTCGCGATCACCTCGTTGAGGTTCATGTTGGTCTGCGTGCCGGAGCCGGTTTGCCACACCGCGAGCGGAAATTCGTCGGGATGCTTGCCGTCGATGATCTCGTCGGCCGCCTGCATGATCGCCTTCGCCTTGCTTTCGTCGAGCACGCCGAGACCCAGGTTGACCTCGGCGGCGGCGCGCTTGATCACGGCCAGCGCGGTGATCAGTTCGGGCGACTGCTTCTCGGTGGAAATGCGGAAATTCTGCAGCGAGCGCTGGGTCTGCGCACCCCATAGACGAGCGTTCGGCACGCCGATCTCACCGAACGTGTCGCGCTCCATTCGAACATCTTCACTCATGGTTCAACTCCGCTTTTCAAAGTTCTGCGTTGACGGGCAATAGGGAGAATAGCCCGGTTAGCGCATTCCGGTATAACCCGGCCTCGGGGTCGAAAATGTAGGTGCGGCGCGCGCCTTTTTCGACGTCGGTCCACACGAGCGGCGAGGACGGCGCGCCGATCGAGCGCAGATGGGCGACTTGCGCGTCGTCCGCGAGCGTCACGCGATAGCTCACTTCGGGCTTCGTGGTGAGATCGAAGATATGCGCGACCTGTGCGGCGAGCGGCGGGCTATGGATCACCAGCGCCAGCTCGGTGTTCAGGTTGGCCGAGCGCGGATCGAGATTCATCGAGCCGATCACCAGGATCTGGCGGTCGATTACATAGGCTTTCGCGTGCAGGCTCGCGCGCGATTGCGAGCCGGCGAAGCCTGCCGGCGGCCCGTCTTGCTGCTGCGGCTTGAACTCGTACAACTCGGCGCCCTGTTTCAGCAGCGGCACGCGAAACGGACTGTAGCCCGCCTGCACGGCGACGGCGTCGGTCGCGGCGAGCGAATTGGTCAGGATCGCCACGCGCACGTCGCGCCGCGTCAACTGGCCGACCGCCTTGACGCCCGCCTCGTGCGGCACGAAGTAGGGCGACACGACGAGGAGATCCTTCCGCGCGTCGCGCATCAATTCGCCCAGCCGCTTGAACGGCGGACTGACGTAGTCCGGCGACGGATGTTCGATTTTCTCGGGCACGTCCACCTTGAATTCGGCGCGCGCCCAGGTCAAACCGAGTTGCTGCGTGGCGATCTGCGAAGCGAGCGGCGTGGCGTTCAGCGGCTTCGCGTTATACGGGTCGGCGTTGGTGCGCCAGTGTTGGCGCAACTCGTCGCGCGTCTCGTCCAGTTTCTTCGCCTCGAACTTCTGCTTGTTCAGCACGCGCAGCGGATACGCCATGCTGCTGTTCCAGTAGTCGTCGAAACTGGCGGAGATGTCGGCGGTGATCGGGCCGGCGGCCAGCACGTCGAGATCGCGAAACTGCAGCGTATCGCTGGCGCTGAAGTATTCGTCGCCGAGATTGCGGCCGCCGACGATCGCCAACTGGTTGTCCGCGATCATCGCCTTGTTGTGCATGCGCCGCGTGAAATGACCGATCTGCGTGAACACGTTCGTCGTGCGCTGGACCAGATTTTCCCGCGCGCTGCCGAACGGATTGAATACGCGGATCTCGATCTTGTCGTGCGAATTCAAGCCGGCCATCAAACGGTCGATGTCCTTGAAGTTCAGATCGTCGACCAGCATGCGCACGCGCACGCCGTGATCGGCCGCGTAAAGCGCGGCGCCGAGCAACAGCTTGCCGGTGGTGTCCTCGTTGGCGATGTAGTACTGCATGTCGAGGGTTTTGGTCGCGGCGCGCGCGAGCGCGATGCGCATCTGCAACGCGTCGGTGCCGCTCGACAACACCCGGAAGCCGGACTGATCCCGGTGCGCGGCTTCGAGCGGCGCGAGGGCGGTGCGAAGCGGGGTGGCGTCGCTCGCGGGCAGCGCGTGCGTGACCGGACGGTCGAACGCGGTGGCGGGCGGTTTGTCGGCGCAGGCGCTCAGCAAGGCGGTCGCGCAGGCCAGCAGGAAGAGATGTCTGACGGTGCTGAACGCGCGCTTGTCTCGCTGGGTAGCCCGCTGTGTAACCTCTTGTTGATCTTGATGCCGCGGCACGCTTTATCTCCCTTGTTTTCTGGCTCTAATCGGCAGCGCGGGCGGTCAGCTCACGCTGTCGAGAAATCCATTCTAAGGGGAATCAGGCTGACGGGTTTTTGTCCTTCCATATGGCTGCGGGGTGCGCCCAATGGCCCTGGACCGCGGATGGAATGGTCTGTTGAACAGGCAACGGCCAACGAGACCCACGACGATTCGCAGGTGCTCATTGGCCTGACATGATGCCGACGGCGGTCGTTGCCGCCACATAAAGACGTGCGATTAGCGGTGCCGCGAATACCCCGGTGAACCGCAGGCTACGTTTAGCGATCCGGCGCTCGCGCCGACCCGCCAGCCGGCACGTCGGGCGCCGCCGGCACGCGCCGCAAGCTCAGCTTATGAAAGCGCAGGGTCATCAGTAGCGCGACGCTCGCGAGGCCCGCCGCGAGCCCCCACCACAAGCCGCGCGCGCCGAGGCCGAAGTGAAACGCCAGCGTGTAGCCGGTCGGAAAGCCGATCACCCAGTAGCCGAACGCCGCGGCGATCATCGGCACGCGGGTGTCCTTCAAGCCGCGCAGGCAACCCGAGCCGACCGTCTGCATGCCGTCGACGATCTGGAAAATCGCGGCCACGCCGAGCAGCGAACTCGCGAGCGCAACGGTGGCCGCGTTGCCCGGGTCGTCGAGATGCAGATAGAGGCCGACGATCCAGTGCGGCGCGGCGATCAGCACGATGCCCGACAGCGTCATGAAGCCGACGCCCAGCGCCAGCGCGACGAAGCCCGCATGCCGCGCGGCGAGCGGCTGCCCGGCGCCCGACCAGAAGCCGACCCGCACGTTGGCCGCCTGGCCGATCGCGAGCGGCACCATGAAGGCCACCGAGGCCACGTTCAGCGCGATCTGATGCGCGGCCAGTTGCGATTCGCCGAGCAGCCCGACCATCAGACCGGTGGCGAGAAACAGCGTCGACTCGACACCGTAGGTGATCGCGACCGGCCAGCCGATGCCGAACAGTTCGCCCATCAACGGCACGTTGGGCCGCGTCGCCACCACGAAATGCCGGTAGCGCGGCCGCAAATGCAGCAGCGCCATCAACACCAGTGCGCTCAGCCAGACGGTGATCGAGGTGGCGGCCGCCGAGCCGAGAAAACCGAGGCGCGGCAGACCATACGCGCCGTGGATCAGGCCGTAATTCAGAAAGCCGTTCACCCCCACGCTCACGATCGACACCCACAGAAGCCGCTTCGCCGCGCCGATCGCCGGCAGGAACGAGCGCATCAAGCCGACGCCGATCAGACTGCCGAGCGCGCCCCAGCGCAGCACGGCCGCGTATTCGCCGACGTTGCGCGCGAGCAGCGGCGGCTCGCCGAAGGCCAGCAGGATCGGCGTGGCGAACGACAGCAGGAAGAAGGCCGGCACCGAGAGCAGCACGGACAGCACGAAGCCGGTCCAGTAGATATGCGGAACGCGCCCCTCGTCCTGCGCGCCGCGCGCGTGCGACACGCTCACGCTGACCGAGGTCAGCACGCCCTGCAACAGCGTCACCACGACGAAGAACAGGTTGGCGCCGAGGCCGCCGGCGGCGAGCGCATCGGGGCCGAGCGAGCCGAGCAGGATCGTGTCGGTCACGGCCATCGCCATTTGCGAAAGCTGCGCGATGGCAAGCGGCGCGGCAAGCCGGGCGGTGTCGGCGGCGTGGCGGGTCAAGGTCGGGGGCCGGGCGGCCACCCTCGTAAAGCCGGATTCAGTCATGGAGCGCCTGGCGGCGGAAATGGTGACAGCAGCGGTTGGCAGCGGGCGGCAGCGCGGCCGCGGACGCAAGTCGCACGAGCGCGGCGGCGCTGACGGGCGAGATGCGGCGAGATGCGGCGAGATGCGGCGGCGGCCCGGCCTGATTCCGGCGAGGCTTGCCGTGCCTTGCGGTCCTTCGGCGAGCGCGTAGGGCGGCTGTCAGCCCAATGGTTTGTCTGTGGGAAACCGACAGCTTATTGCGATGCCGTCACGATGTCGATGGATAAGGCACGATTTTGGTGCGCGCATTCCTCCGAGTTCGCGGAGTGCGCGTCCGACCGCTTGTCACGCCTCGTGGACCGCGATTCGCGTATCGCCGAGCAGCACCACCTGGCCCGCGCGAATTTTGCAGGTCTTGCGCGTTTCGACGCGGCCGTCGACGGTGACCGCGCCGTCCGCCACCATCATTTTCGCGGAGCCGCCGCTGTCCGCGAGGCCCGTTATCTTCAGCAGATTGTGCAATTCGACATAGTCGCCGGTCAGCGTGAAATCGAGATTGGGCATGGCGTTTGCGCCTTCAGACAAAGGGTTCGCATCATAAGCCACAAGCTTGCCCTGGATGAAACACAGCGTGTAGCGAAGACCTCGCGCAAGCAAATGCAAGCAGTTGTTAGGTTTATGTCGGAAAGTGAAACCTTGCGTAACACCGGTCGTGTATCGCGGACTTCACTCGTAAAGTGGGGTCCCGTAGCAAAGCCTGCTGGATTTTCCGGCAGCAGTAGACCGGGCGAGAACCGGCAGCGGCTCCAGCCTTGCGGCCGCCGCGCTCGATACGACGCCCGCGTCACAACAATCTTAGAGAGGATTAGCCATGACCAAGATTCGCACCCTCCTGATCGGTACCGCCCTCACGGCTTTTGCCGCCACTGCCGCTGTCGCGCAGACCGCGCAACCGTCCGCCGGTGTGAGCGGCCAGGCACAAGTTCAGACCCAAGGGGCCGATCTCGCGCCCGCGGCGCCGGCCGCGCAAGGCGTGCAACCGGTAACACCCGCGCCGACGGTGCTGACCGCGCCGGGTTCGACCGACCCGCTGGTCCAGAAGCGCGACGCCAATGCCAAGGCCAATGCCGAATACCGGGCGTCGAAGAAGGCGTCCAAGGCGGAGTTGAAGGAAGAGCAGAAGGCCGCCAAGTCGCAATACAAGGAACACGTGCGCGACGCCAAGATCAACCAGAAGGCGGACAAGCAGGCCGCCAGCAACGAGATGAAGATGAACATGCAGGGCCAGTCGGTCGAGCAGACCGATGGGGCCGACGTGAAGCACTAAGCCGGAGGCGGCAGGCGTGCCGGCTGATTGGGCCGGCACGCTGGCCGCAACCAGGCGCGCTTGAAAGGGTGCGGACCGGATGCTTCGCCCAGCTTGCCGCGTGACGATCTGTCCGATTCGAAGCGCGCTGGCTCGTCCCGCATCGTATTAAAACGGAGGTATCGCATGAGCATCAATCAGTCCACCAGGAACCAGCTTTGTGCCGCCCTGATCGCGGCTTGCCTGTCGTCAGTGGCGTTCGCGCAGGCGAGCGATCCGGCCGCCGCGCCCGTGACCCACGCCGACAAGAAGGCGGCCAAGGAACAGGCGAAGGCCGACAAGAAGTCGTCGGTCGCGCAAGCCAAGGCGGACAAAAAGAAGACCGAGGCTCAGGCCGACGCGGATAAGGAAAACGCCGAGGCCAAGCTGAAGGATGCGAAGAAGCAGTAGGGTTCGGCTGCGCGCGGGCGTCGACACACGTTCTGCCGTGCACGAAAAAGTGGCCTGATGCGCGGATGCGCTTCGGGCCATTTTTTCGGGCGGTCGTTTCGTGCTCGCTGGTCGTGAACGGCGTATTCGAGGGAGCGGCGCAGCGTTGAACGGCGCAAGGCTCGTGCCGCAAAAAAGGGTCGCTTGTCTGCAGTGGTTGTATGGATATACAGTGTGCGTCGCCGCACCAAATCCAATCCAACGCCAAACGCCATTTTGCCCTCCGTCGCCGAATCTCCGCCGCCGTTCGATACCGCCGCCTGGCTCGCCAAGCTCAACGACGCGCAACGCGAAGCCGTCGAATACGGCGCCGACACACCCACCGTGCCGCCGGGCGCGCTGCTGGTGATCGCGGGCGCCGGTTCCGGCAAGACCAATACGCTGGCGCACCGCGTCGCCAATCTGGTGGTGAAGGGCGCCGATCCGCGCCGCATCCTTCTGCTGACGTTTTCGCGCCGCGCCGCACTCGAAATGACCCGCCGCGTCACGCGCATCGCGGGCGCGGCGCTGGGCACGCGGGCCGCATTGGCGCAAGGGCTCACATGGTCGGGTACGTTCCATAGCGTCGGCGCGCGTCTCTTGCGCGAATACGCGGATCTGATCGGCCTTGCGCCCGCCTTCACGATCAACGACCGCGAGGATTCCGCCGACCTGATGAACCTCGTGCGCCATGAACTCGGTTTGTCGGCGAAAGAGCGGCGCTTTCCGGCCAAGAGCACCTGTTTCGCCATTTACTCGCGCGTCGTGAACACCGGCGCGTCGCTTGGTCGGGTGCTCGACAAGGCGTTTCCCTGGTGCCGCGAATGGGAAGCCGATCTGCGCATGCTGTTCGCGGCTTACGTCGAAGCGAAGCAGAAGCAGAGCGTGCTCGATTACGACGACCTGCTGCTTTACTGGTCGCACATGGCCGCCGAGCCGGCGATCGCCGCCGATCTGTCGGCGCGCTTCGATCACGTGCTGGTCGACGAGTACCAGGACACCAACCGCCTGCAGGCGTCGATTCTGCTCGCGTTGAAACCGGACGGCCGCGGCCTGACCGTGGTCGGCGACGACGCGCAGTCCATCTATTCGTTTCGCGGCGCGACCGTGCGCAATATTCTCGACTTTCCGGCGCATTTCGATCCGCCCGCGAGGCAGGTCACGCTGGAGCGCAACTACCGCTCGACTGGGCCGATCCTGGCGGCGTCGAATGCGGTGATCGAACTCGCCAGCGAGCGCTACACGAAGAATCTGTGGACCGACAAGGCGTCGGCGCAGCGCCCGCGTCTCGTCACGGTGGCCGACGAAGCCGATCAGGCCCGCTATGTCGTCGAGCAGGTGCTCGAAGCGCGCGAGCAGGGCATGAAACTCAAGTCGCAGGCGGTGCTGTTTCGCGCCGCGCATCACAGTGCCGCGCTGGAGATCGAACTGACCCGCCGCAACATTCCGTTCGTGAAATTCGGCGGGCTGAAGTTTCTCGATTCCGTACACGTGAAGGACGTGCTGGCCGTGCTGCGCTGGGCGGAGAATCCGCGCGACCGCGTCGCCGGTTTTCGCGTCATGCAGTTGCTGCCGGGCGTGGGGCCGGCCACCGCGGCGAGGGTGCTCGACGAAGTCGCCGCGCGCGCCGGCAATGGTGAGCCGGCCGGCGATGCGTCCGGCAGTGCGTCCGACCGCGCGACCAACAGCGCGACCAACAGCGCGGCCGGCGCGTTGGCCGCGTTCGCGCCGCCCGCTCGCGCGCAGGAAGACTGGCATCCGTTCGTCAAGCTCATGTCGAGCGTGTATGGGCGGCAAACGCCGTGGCCCGCCGAGTTCGAAATGGTGCGGCGCTGGTACGAGCCGCATCTGGAGCGCAATCATGAAGACGCGGCGATCCGCCACGCCGACCTGTTGCAGATGGAAAGCATCGCGGGCACCTACCCGTCGCGCGAACGCTTTCTGACCGAACTGACGCTCGATCCGCCCGACGCCACCAGCGACGAATCCGGCGTGCCGCTGATCGACGAGGACTACCTGATCCTCTCCACGATCCATTCGGCGAAGGGCCAGGAGTGGCGCAACGTGTTCGTGCTGAACGGCGTCGATGGCTGCATGCCGTCCGATCTCGCCACCGGCAGCGAAGAGGACATCGACGAGGAGCGGCGTCTGTTATACGTAGCGATGACGCGTGCGAAGGAAGACCTGCACATCGTCGTGCCGCAGCGCTTTTACGTGCACAACCAGACGCATCTGGGCGACCGTCACGTGTGGGCGTCGCGCACGCGCTTCATCCCCGCGCATCTCTTGCCGTTGTTCGACGCGTATGCGTGGCCGCGCGTGCCGGTACCGGCCGCGCCCACGGCGGCGGGGCTGGCCGCCGCGGCGCAGGCGAAGATCGAGATTGGGGCGAAGCTCAGGAAGATGTGGGATTGAGCCCCAAGCGACGGTCTCAGGATTACCGCGACTGCCGCTGCTGCTGTTGCGGACGCGGCGGCACGAAGAAATTGCGCAGCCATGCGGCCATGCGCGAGAACACGTCGTACGGCTCTTCGACGAAAATCTCCGGCTTCAGCAGGCGCAGATACTCCATGATCTGCTGCGCTTCCTGCTTCTGGAACGAGCCGTGCGAAATGCCCAGGCGCAGCAGCCCGCGCAACTCGCCGAGCTTCTCGCGCGCGGTGCTGCCCACGCCGGTTTCGCACGCCACCTTGGCTTCGTAGACGCGCTGGCGCAGCGACTCCGCCAGCCGCCAGGCCGGCGTCTGCATGATTTCCTCGAGCGCCTGAATGTCCTGCACCGCGCTCTTGATCTGCGCGGCGAGCGGATCGACCAGCACCGCGTCGCCTTCCGCTTCCTTGACGATCGCCGCCGCCCAGTCGCGACATTGCTTGGCGAGCTCTTCCGGCGTCCATTCCGAGCGCGCCGCGAAGCCGAAACCGAATTCGCCCGCCTGCCGCATCAGAATCGCGACCACATCGGGGAATTCCTTGTCGAGCGTGCGCTTCGCCCACGCGTATTGACCGCCTTGCAACATCCGTTGAACCGCGTGTTCGGTCAACGGCACCATGTTGTCGAGCAGCTTGGCGCGCAAAAAATCTTCGAACGACGGCGTTGCGAACTGCGGATCGAGCTTTAGCGAGACGCGCAGAAAAGCGTCGAAATCCTTGCGCAGCGTCGCAATGGTCTCGTCCTTGAGCGTGAGGGTGATTTGACCCATGTGATATCCCGTTTGGTCCTGCCGCGCGGCCTCGTCGTGTCGTTCGGCCGCGTGCGGACCCGGTGAGACGCGACGCCGGATGCCGGCGCGGTTGATTCCTGCCTGTTGCCGCGTAACCAGCGGGACCTGTATCCCGACGAGCGGACCTCGACTGCATATCGGCGGATTCGACGGAAACTTGAGGGCGTGCCGGCGATGGCGCCGGCTTTGAAGCGATGCGTCGCCCGGCATGCGCGCGTGCCGCACGGCCCGCAGCGCCGGTACGGCGCGCGGTCGGCGTATGCGGCTCACGGTTCGCGGCTTATTTGAGCACGACACATTGCCAGATAAAAAAGACCGTCAGGCCGGCCGCGATGGTCAGCAGCGGACGGCGCGTCAGCGCGCTGACGGCGACGGCGGCCAGCGCGCCGACCAGTTGTGGATTGCGCCAGCTTAGTTCGGCGCTCGCGCCGTGCGGCGAAACCGCCATCGGCACGATGATCGCGGTCAGCACGGTCACCGGCACGAAGCCGAGTGCGATGCGCACGAGCGGCGGGAACACCAGCCGGTCGCCGAGAACGAAGACGGCGGCGCGAATCACCCACGTGATGACCGCCATGCCGAGAATCAGGACGACATAGCTCATTGCGACGCTCCCGCCGTTTTCCGGGCGTTGTTTCGCGCGTGTTCCTGGGTCGTTTTCCGGCTACGTCGCGAGTTCGGCCGCGAGAGCGACAGCAGCACGCCGACCGCGACGCCCGCGAACACGGCGGCGAGCAGGCCGAGCTTGTACGGCCACGCCTGCCAGAAAAACGCCAGCATGCCCGCGGTGACGGCCGCCGCGATGTAGCGCAGCGCGACGAGTTGCGGCACGACGATCGCGATGAAGGTGGCGACCATCGCGAAATCGAGCCCGAGCGACTGCAAACCGGGGAAGGCCGCGCCGAACAACAGGCCCGCGACGGTCCAGAGCTGCCAGTTCAGGTACATCGCCAGGCCCGCGCCGAAGAAGTAGTGCGGGCCGACCGTGCCGGGCGCCCTGTGCCGGTAATGCTCCCACGCGACGGCGAAGACTTCGTCGGTGAGCAGCGCGCCGAGCACCCAGCGCCAGCGAGCCGGCAGATGCGCGACGTGCGGCGCGAGCGTCGCGCTGTACAGCACGTGACGCAGATTGACGACGAGCGTCGTCGCCCAGATCACCGCGAAGCTCGCGTGGCCGGCGATCAGGCCGAGCGCGATGAACTGCGCGGAGCCGGCGAACACGGCGAGCGACATCAACTGACCGTGCCAGGGATGCAGCGGCCCCGATGCGACGAGCGTGCCGAAGATGACGCCGAAGGGCGCCGCGCCGACCATCATCGGGATGATGTCGCGTGCGCCGGCGGTGAAGTCTTTTCGATGGCCTGGGTGGGTGGGCCGGCTTGGGGTGGGATGGGTCAATCGTTGCCTCCTTGGTTCGGGAAGCATAGCGGGCGGTGGTGGACGAGGCTTGTACGTTCTTGCGGCGGGGGAGGGGGCGGCGGCGGCGGGGACTGGGGCGGGGGCGAGGGTGAGGGTGAGGGCGAGGGCGAGGGTGAGGGCGAGGTCGAAGCCGCGGGTGAAAAGAATATT